>NZ_LDNX01000157.1:0-63522 GCF_001027955.1 Kocuria sp. SM24M-10
CGCTGGGCGAGGTCGAAGTGCTGCACCTGACCCGCACCCCGCCCCCGCGCCCCCGCCGGTGCCCCACCGGCGGGGGCGCGGTCCCGAACCACCCGTGCCCCACCGGGGCAGATGAAGGAGACCGACCATGAACACCCCGCTGCGCGTCGCCGTCGTCGGCGCAGGACGCATGGGCGCCGACCACATCGAGCGCCTCCACCGACGGATCAACGGCGCCGAGGTCGCCGCCGTCGTCGACATCGACCGGCCCCGCGCCGAGGCCGCCGTGGCCCACATCCCCGGCGCCGCGGCCCACACGGACCTGCAGGAGGTCCTCGACCGGGACGCCGCGGACGCCGTCCTGATCGCGACCCCCGGCTTCCTGCACGAGCAGGTGCTGCTGCCCGTCATCGAGCACGGCCTGCCCATCCTGTGCGAGAAGCCGCTCACCCCCGACGCCGAGTCCTCCTGGCGCGTGGTCCAGGCGGAGGTCGCCGCGGACCGTCAGCTGGTCCAGGTCGGCTTCATGCGCCGCTTCGACGCCGGCTACCTGAGCCTGCGCCGGATGATCGAGGAGAAGACCTACGGCGAGCTGCTGACCCTGCACCACCAGCACCGCAACCCCACCACCCCGGCCGGGTTCACCAACGAGATGATCATCAACGACTCTGTGGTCCACGAGTTCGACGCCGTGCGGTTCTTCACCGGCGAGGAGATCACCTCCGTGCAGGTCCGGATCGGACGCTCCACCCGCAACGCGCCGGCGGGCCAGCGGGACCCCCAGCTCGTGCTCCTGGAGACCGAGTCCGGGATCCTCGCCCAGGTGGAGGTCTACGTCAACGCCCAGTTCGGCTACCAGGTCGCCACCCAGGCGTCCTTCGAGACGGGCATCGTCGGCATCGGCGGCGACCAGGAGCCCTACGTCCGCACCGCCGGCACCTGGGGCGGGTCCGTGACCCCCGGTTTCGAGGAGCGCTTCGTCGAGGCCTACGACCGCGAGATCCAGGCCTGGGTCGACGCGGCCGCCCGCGGGGGGATCGGCGGGCCCTCGGCCTGGGACGGCTACGCCACGGCGGCGTGCTGCGAGGCCGGCGTCCGGGCGCAGGCCAGCGGGGAGATCGTCCCCGTGCAGCTCCAGCCGAAGCCGGAGCTCTACGGCGCGGCCCAGATTCCGGCCCGCGCCTGAGGGGCCACGACGGGCCGGCGTCGGGGCGCGGCGGAGCCACGGCTCCACTGCGCCCCGACGCCGGTCCTCGGCGGGACTACCCGGTGCACCCGGGGCACCCCGTCGCCCGCCCGGGCAGGACATGGTGCCTGCCGCTCATGCGAGTGCGGACGGCAGGGCCGCGGACCCGGGACCCTCACCCCGCCCGCCGGGACGCCGCCGCCCGGGGGAGCCGCCCGGCGACGTGCGCGGCGGTCCCCGGCGGGAGCCGCAGCACGCTGAGCAGGGGCACCAGGAGCAGGGCCGCCATGGCGGCGAAGGCGACCCGGTACGGGAACAGGTCGCCGGCCTCGGGCCCGGCCGGGGCCGTGGTCGTGGCCAGCTGCAGGACCAGCGCTCCCACGGCGATCCCCAGACCGGTGGCCAGCTGCGCGCCGGTGGCGGACAGGGTGTTGGCCGAGGAGAGCCGGCCCGGCTCCACGTCGGCGAACTGCAGGGAGTTGTAGGCGGTGAAGCCGATCGAGCGCAGCGCCCCGCTGAGCAGCAGCAGGGCGGTCACGAGCCACAGGGGCGTCGCGGGCGTGAGGAGCAGGAACGCCGCGATGCAGGCGGCACCACCGGCCACGGAGCCGAGGAGGACGGCGCGGAACCCGAACCGGCGCAGCAGCGGCGTGGTGGCCGGCTTGACGCCCACGTTGCCGAGGAAGACCGCGGTGACCAGCAGCCCCGACTCCACGGGCGAGCGGCCGAAGCCGTCCTGGAACAGCAGCGGGAGCAGGAACGGGACCGAGCTGACGACCGCACGGTAGACCAGCCCGCCCGAGTTCGCCGCCCGGTAGCCGGCAATCCGGTAGACCCGCAGGTCCAGCAGGGGGTGCGCGCTGCGCAGCAGCCACCGGACGGCCGCGGCACCGCTGAGCGCGGCCGCGCACAGCAGCCCGGCCCCGGCCGGGGCCCACCGCGGGTCCACGACGAGCTGCAGCCCGGCCACCAGCCCGAACACGGTGACCGTGGCGCCCAGCAGGCCGGGTGCGTCCAGGGGCCGCCGCTCGGTCTCCACGTCCCGGACGAGCCACAGGGCCGCCAGCAGGGCGGCCGCCCCCACCGGGACGTTGACCAGGAAGATCCAGTGCCAGCTCGCCCAGGAGGTCAGCAGCCCGCCCAGGAGCGGTGCCAGCACGGGGGCGAGCAGCGCCGGCCACGTGATCCAGGCGATCGCCCGCAGCAGGTCCCGCCGGTCCGTGGCCCGCAGCACCACGAGCTGTCCGACGGGGACCATGAGGGCCCCTCCGAGGCCCTGCAGGGCCCGTCCGGCCACGAGGGCCGGCAGGCTGCCGCTGGCCGCGCACAGCACGGAGGCCAGGGTGAAGACGACGATGGACGTGCAGAACACCCGCCGGGCCCCGAAGCGGCCGGCCAGCCACCCGCCCACGGGGATGAAGGTGGCGACCGTGACGAGGTAGACGGTCATCGCGAGGCCGACCTCGGCGCTGCCCACGCCGAGATCGGCCGCGATGCGCGGAGCCGCCGTCACGAGGATCGTGCCGTCGAGGTGTTCCATGAACAGCACCGCCGCCACGAGCAGTGCGAGCCGGCGGCTCCACGGCCGGGCGGGCTCCGGGTCCGCCGGGCCCGTCCGGGGCCGCTCGCCCGGCGGCGGCGCGGACGTGCTCAGCGCCCGAAGGGGAGGCGCGGGTCGATCGCCGCCTCGTCCCAGGTCCGGCGGATCCAGCCGTGGTGCGGGTCGTCGCTGATCAGCCACTCCCGCACCCGGCCGGGACCGGCCATGACGTTGAGGTAGTACATGTCGTAGCCGGGGGTCGCCATGGCCGGGCCGTGCCAGCCGTAGGGCACCAGGACGACGTCGCCCGAGCGCACCTCCGCCGCCACGTCGATGGGCCGGTCGTCGGAGGCGTAGACCCGCTGGTAGCCCATGGGATCGGGACCGCCCTCCTCCGGGGCGGGCATGCCGGCGGCGAGCTGCGTCTCGAAGTAGTAGATCTCCTCGAGGGCCGTCTCCCCGTCCTTCTCCTCGTCGTGCTTGTGCGGGGGATAGGAGGACCAGTTGCCCGCCGGGGTGAGCACCTCGCAGACGATGAACCGGTCGGCCTCCAGCGCCGCGGGCGTGCCGAAGTTGTGCACCTGCCGGGAGCACTGGCCCGCCCCGCGCAGCTCCACCGGGATCTCCGCACGGGCGACCAGCCGGGTCGGGTACTCCTCGCGCGCCGGGGCGGAGGCCACGGCCACCCGGCCGCCGGTCGCGGTGGACACGGTCAGGTCTCGGCGGACCCCGGTGTAGAGGACATCGGTGGGGCCGGCGAAGACGGACGGGCGCCCGGCGAGGTCGTACGTCTCACCACCGGTCTCGGCGGTGAAGCTGCCGGTCAGGGGCACCACGATGCGCTCCTCCTCGGCGGCGTCCAGGGTGATCCGGTCGCCCGGGCCGAGATCGGCCACGCGCAGGCCCGTGTGGGCCCAGCCGGGGACCTCGGTGGCGGAGTCGTGGCCGCCGAGGGAGACGAACCAGCCGTCCTGGGCGGCGGAGTCCTTGGGGTGGACCCATTCGGGGCGGGAGCTGTCGGTGTGCATGCGGTCGGTGTGCCTTCCGGTGTCGTCGGGTGGTGCTGGTCAGATGTCGGGGCCCGGGGCCCGGGGGCCGGGCGGTGCGCGGGGAGACGCGGGCGGGGCCGGGCCCGTGGAGGAGCTGCCGCCCGGGGCGGCGGGATCCGGGGCCGGCGGTGCCCGGACGATGCCTAGCGCTGGACGAGGGTCAGCTCGAAGGTGTACTTGTCCGCCCGGTACACGTGCCGGCCGGTCTCCACGGGGCGGCCGAGGTCGTCCATGGCGGTGCGGTGCATGCTGACCAGCGCGGCACCGGGGTCGACGCGCAGCTGCTCCGCCTGGAACGCGTCGGCCGAGACGGCACCCACCCGCTGGTGGGCCAGCTGGAAGTTGACGCCCTGGCCGCGCATGAGGGAGTAGAGCCCCTCCTCGGCCAGCCGGTCCCGGCTGAGCTCGCACAGCGCGCGCGGGATCCAGTTCTCCATGAGCGCGAGCGGTTCCCCGTCCGTGCAGCGCAGCCGCACGAGGTGGTAGACCTCGTCCCCGGGCTGCAGCCCCAGCAGCAGGGCCACCTCGTCGTCGGCGGGCACCACGGCGAAGTCCAGCACGTCGGTGCTGGGCGCGCTGCCGCTGCGCCGGAGATCCTCGTGCAGGCTCGTCAGCTCCAGGGAACGGCGCACCTGGGTGCCCACCACCTGCGTGCCCACCCCGCGCTTGCGCACCAGCAGCCCGGCGCGCACGAGCTGGTCCATCGCCTTGCGCATGGTGGGGCGGGAGAGGTTGAGGCTGTTCGCCAGGTCGATCTCGTTGTCGAGCTTCGTCCCGGGCGGCAGCTCTCCGCTGCGGATCGCGTCCTCGAGGCCCTGCGCCACCTGGTGGTAGAGCGGTACGGGGGAGGACTTGTCGACCGTGAGACGGAGTGGGCCGGACATGGTGTGCCTCCAGGGGTGGGCCGGGCGGGGACGGATGGCGCTGCTGTCCATTGTCCACGGCGTGATGTGAATATGTCCATACATTTTATTGACATCTGTGACCAGGGTCACCCAGTCTGGGGGGCGGAGCGCGGTCCGCGCCGCCCGGCCCGGCCGGCGGCCCCCTCCGTTCGATCCACCGCCCGACACCGGACCCGGGCGTCAGCCCTCAGTCCTGCACGAAGGAGCACCATGGAGCAGATCACCCTCGGCCTCGTCGGCGTCGGCCGGATCGGCGTGATGCACGCCGAGAACCTGGCCTCCCTCGAGGAGGAGCTGAACCCGCGGGGGATCGACGTCCGGCTGGTGCTGACCGACGTCGCCGCGGCGCACGCCCGGTCGGTCGCCGAGCGGCTGGGGGCCCGGTTCGTGCCCTCCGTGGCGGAGATGCTGGGGTCCGGGGTGGACGGGCTGGTCGTGGCCACCGGGACGGCGACCCACCCGGGGCTGATCCGGGCGGGCGTGGACGCGGGCGTGCCGGTGTTCTGCGAGAAGCCGGTGGCCCTGGACGTGGCGGACTCGCTGCCCGTGCTGGAGCACGTCCGGGCGGCCGGCGGGACCGTGCAGATCGGCCACCAGCGCCGCTTCGACGCGGGCTATCTGCGGGCCCGGGAGGCCCTCGCCGCCGGCGAGCTCGGCTGGATCCACTCCCTGCGCGCCGTCACCTGCGACATGACCCCGCCCCCGGTGGAGTTCCTCGCCGCGTCGGGCGGGCTGTTCCGCGACTGCTCCGTGCACGACTTCGACATCCTGCGCTGGCTGACCGGCCACGAGATCGTGGAGGTCTATGCGAGGGGCTCCAACAACGGCGATCCCGCCATCGGGTCCGTCGGGGACGTGGACACGGCGCTCGCCATGGTGACCTTCGACGACGGCACCGTGGGCACGGTCTCGGCCGGCCGCTACAACGGTGCGGGCCACGACGTGCGCCTGGATATCCAGGGCTCCCGCGCCTCGCTGGCCGTGGGCCTGGACGACCGGACCGCGGTGCGCTCGGCCGAACCGGGCGTGACCTTCCCGGCCGGTACCCCGCACCGGACCTTCGCGGAGCGCTTCGCCGCGGCCTACCGGGCGGAGATGGTCGCCTTCGTGGAGCTCGTCCTGGGCCGCCGGGCCAACCCGTGCCCACCGGAGGACGCCGTGGCCGCCGCACGGGTGGCCGATGCCGCGCAGGAGTCGCTGCGCACCGGCGTCCCGGTGCGGGTGGCCGCCGACCCGGTGCGCAGCGCCGGGTAGCACCGCCCGGCCGCCGCGCCGGTCCGGCCGCGGCAGGTGCCGCGGCCGGACCGGTGGCCGGACCGGCACCCCACCGGCCGCGGCGCCGTCCGGGCGGTCAGACCAGGACGATGGTGCGGTTGCCGGAGAGCACCACGCGTCCCTCGGCGTGCCACCTCACGGCCCGTGAGAGGGCCTGCATCTCGGCGTCGCGGCCGACCGCCACCAGGTCCGCGGGCGTGTGGGCGTGGTCCACGGCGATGACGCGCTGGGCGATGATCGGGCCCTCGTCCAGGTCCGAGGTCACGTAGTGGGCCGTGGCGCCCACCATCTTCACGCCGCGCGCGTAGGCCTGGTGATAGGGCTTGGCGCCCTTGAACGAGGGCAGGAACGAGTGGTGGATGTTGATGCAGCGGCCCGACAGCTCGCGGGTCAGCTCGTCCGAGAGGACCTGCATGTAGCGGGCGAGCACCACCAGCTCGACGTCGTAGTGCTCGACCAGCCCGAGCAGCTTCGCCTCCGCCTGCGGCTTCGTCTCGGGGGTGACGGGCACGTGGTGGAACGGGACGTCGTGCCACTCGACGAGGCTCTTGTGGTCGAGGTGGTTGGAGACCACGGCCACGATCTCGATGGGCAGCTCGCCGATCCGGGTGCGGTGCAGCAGGTCGGTGAGGCAGTGGGAGAACCGGGAGACCAGCACGAGCACCCGCGTCCTGCGCTGCGCGGAGACCAGCCGGAACCGCATGTCGTGCTGCTCGGCCACCGGGGCGAAGCCCTCCGTCAGGGACTCCACGGTGGCCGCCCCGGCCTCGCTGACCGTGTGGCAGCGGATGAAGAACTCGTCGGTGAAGCGGTCGGAGAAGTGCTTGACGTCGAAGATGTCGCAGCCCTGCTCCGTCAGGTTCGACGTGATGGCGCTGACGAGCCCGTGGGCCTCGGGGCAGTGGACGGTCAGGACGTGTTCGACGGTCCCCGGGACCTGGTCGGGCATGGCGGAACTCCTCGGCGCTGGGCGGGTGGTGGGTCGCACGGCACGGCATCGGCCGGTGCGGCCCTACGATCCTAGCCCGCGCGGGCAGAGGGTAGGGACGGCGGGAGCGGCGCCACGGGCTCGGTGCCGGGCCGGCGCGGTGTAGACCGATGGCCGCGGGAACGGGCGGTAGGAGTCCGCCCGGCGCGGGGAGAGATGCGCCTCGCTTCGGAGGACCCGCGGCCATCGGCAGGCGTTGCACGCCTCAACAGAGGAGAGCCGTGGGCTGAGCGGCTTTCAGAGCGCGGGCGCCGCAGACGGTGCACCCCCCAGTGCGTCCGAATCGGTCGTGCCCGCGCAATTTCCCCCATTGCTGTGGTTCTCACCACGATCGCAACTTTATCCGACCCGGAGCCGTGTCGGCACCCGCTGTCCCCAGGAAATTGTCAGGAAGCCGCGCCGAGGCTCTGCCGGCGGGCGGCTCAGGGCCTGCTGCCCGCGTTCCCGGCCGGGCGTTCCCGCGAGAATTCGCGTCCGACCAGCATCTCTGTGCGCGGGGGCCGGTGCAGGCAGCCGGGCACTCGCGCCGCGCTGTCCGCTCAAGTGGGGACAGGCCTGGGTGGCCCTCCGAGCGGGGCGCGGCGTCCCCGGCCCCGTCCCGAGCCCGGTCTCAGGCCACGGTCGTGTTGAAGAGCAGGCCCAGGACGTAGGTGGCCAGGGCGGCCCCGTAGCCGATGGCCAACTGGCGGAGACCCCGCTTCCAGGGGGAGGCCCCGGAGAGCAGGCCGACCAGCCCTCCGGTCACCAGCAGGGCGAGGCCGACCATCGCGAGGGCGACGGCCATGGCGGGAAACCCGGTGAGGCCCAGGAGGTAGGGCAGGATCGGGATGACGGCCCCCGAGGCGAAGAAGCAGAAGCTGGACGCCGCGGCGCCCAGGTCGGTGCCCAGCGCCACGTGCGCCCGCTGCTCGGGCTGGTCCTCGGCGGGCTCCTGGAAGGAGCGGGACGGGTCGCAGTCGCACTCGTAGAAGCCCAGGCGCTCCGCCGCCCGGTGCTCGGCGGCCTCCTCGCTCATCCCCCGGGCGCGGTAGACGAGCACCAGCTCGTTGGCGTCCAGGTCCAGGTTCGGGGCGACGTGGAGGGTGACCTGGGTCGGCTGGGAGGCGTCGAGCAGCTCCCGCTGGGAGCGCACGGAGACGTACTCCCCGGCCCCCATGGACAGCGCCCCCGCGAGCAGGCCGGCGATCCCCGCGAAGAGCACCATCGTGGGGGCCGTGCCGGTGGCGCCCACGCCCATGACCAGCGCGAGGTTGGAGACGAGTCCGTCGTTGGCGCCGAAGACCGCCGCCCGGAAGTTGCCGGAGAGCTTGTGCCGGCCCTCGGTGGCCAGCGCCCGGACGATCTCCTCGTGCACCGCCTCGTCGGCGGCCATGGCGTCGGACGCGTCCTGCTCCCCGTCGTAGGGCGAGCGGCTCTCGGCGCGCTGCAGCAGGGCCAGGACGAAGACGGAGCCGAAGTGCGCGGCGAGGAAGATCAGCAGCCGGGAGTACAGGGACGGGCGGGCGTCGGTGGCGGCGTGCGGGCCGAGCAGCCGCACCCAGTGCTCGGCGTGGCGCTGCTCGGCCTCCGCGACCCGGTGCAGGATCTCCGCCTCCCGGCCGGTGCTGCGGGCGGCCAGCAGACGGTAGATGCGGGCCTCGGCCCGTTCCTCCGCGAGGTACTTGCGCCAGCGCCGGATCTGGCCGCGCTCCGGCGGACCCGGACGGGGCGGGCGTTCCCCGGGAGCGGGGGAGGGGGCTGTCTGTTCGGGGCTCATGAGGGCCTTCCTCGGGCCCGTCGCGGCGCACGGCGCGCGGGGCCCGACCGGGGACGGGGACGGTCCGGAAGGTCTCGTTCGCCCGACGGCGCGGGTGGGCTGCCGGGACTCCACGTCGAGACCGGGATGGCGACAGACCGACGGGTGCGCGCACCCGGGAACTACTCCCCTTCGCTTCCCGACGAGTGTAGACCGGCCGTCACGGCCCCCGGTTTCGGTGCACCGAAGGGGCGCGGGCCCCGGCACATCAGGAGTCGATGCTGTCCGCGGCGTCCGGGGCCGGCCACCGGTGGCCCCCGGGGGCGATCACGGAGCTGTCCTCCCGCGTCTCGGCGGGGAAGGAGCCCACCCCCCAGTGGAACCGGTAGGGGTCGGAGCAGCCCCAGCCGAAGCGCAGTCCCTCGACCAGCTTCTGCGCCGCTTCCGGGAAGCCCAGCGGGCCGGTCGTCCAGGGCTGGTTCCACGCCGAGGGCTCGTGCCACTCGTCCTCGTGGAAGAACGTGGCGTCCACGGGCCAGGCCGCGTGGGTCAGCTGGCCGCCGGAGACCACGGAGCACTCCACGCCGTGGGGTCCCACCCCGGCCCACGCGACCGGGGCCTCCGAGCGGTCGTCGTCACGCTCGTACTCGACCACGAGGAAGTCGTTCCAGGGCAGCCGGGCGAGCACGGTGGCGATGAGCCGCCGCAGGTCCTCCCACACGTCCTCGCCGACGACCTCGGCGGCCGTGCCGGGGCCGACCACGCCGATCCCCGCCCGGCCCAGCATCTCCTGGGCCTCGGGGGTGGCCAGGTCCGACCAGGTCCGCGTGTCGGAGAAGCCCTCGCCGACCGGCTCCCCGGCCGGCTGGCGGGTCGAGGCGAAGCGCATGGCCTCCTCCCAGGAGCCGAAGAACCGCCGGACGCCGTCGAAGTACGGCCGGCGCGTGCTGGAGGCCTCCTGCTCGACCACCCAGCGGCCGTACCGGGCGGTGGTGGGATGGTGGCCGGTGCTGCGGCAGTGGCTGAGGAAGGCCGTCACCGCCGCGGCGTACTCCTCCTCCGTGAACACGTGCTCGTGGGCGGGCTCGGTGCCGGCCCGCAGGCCGATCCGCTCCAGGGCCGCGTCCCAGTGCCCGCCGCCCAGGCGCTGGGCGACCACGCGCTCGGGAACGGGCCAGTAGTGGGCGATGCCGCACAGGAAGTTCGCGTCCGTGCACAGGCTCAGCCGGGCGAGCTCGTAGGCGTGCGCGCTGAGCGGCCGGCAGGCGGTCTGCTCGGCGCAGTGCTGCTGGGCCGCGCCGATGAGCGCCAGGGTCTGCTGCGTGAGGGTGCCGTCCGGGTCCGCGCCGGCGAGCAGCGCGGTGACGTCGCGCACCACGTCGGCGCTCAGGTGCAGGGCGGCGTAGTCGCGGGCGGGGCCGACCCCCAGGTGCTGGGCCATGACGAGCCAGACGCCGGCGCCCACGGCGCCGTCGGTGACCTCGGGGGCAGTGGCCTCCTGCGCGAAGCGCTGGCCCAGCTCGGCGATCGCCGCGTCCAGCAGGACGGTGGACTCCTCCGGGAACAGGAGCTGGAAGCGCATCCGCACCTGCCCGCGCGTCATGCCGCGGTCGGCCATGGCACGGATCAGGGAGCCATAGCGCTGCACGAAGGCTGCGAGGCCCGCCACGGCGTAGGGCATGGAGGGTCCTCCGGTCGGTCGGTCGTCGGGTGCCCGGTCGGGAAGACCGGGTTGGGGTGCCCACGGGGAGCGGGGGGCCCACTGCCGATCCTAGTCGGTGGGGGGTGGCGCCCGCCTGTCCCAGGGGATTGTGACCGGCGGATGACGCCGGCGCTCGCGGTGGTAAAACCCCAGGTCAGGGGGTGATCAGCCCGCGGATGTCCTCGGCCGTGAGCGCGCTCGAGAACATCCGGTCGTCGTCCAGCACGGCCGTGAACAGCCGGGCCTTGCGCTCCTTGAGCGCCATGACCTTCTCCTCGATGGTGTCCCGGGCGACGAGCCGGTAGACCATGACCTTCTTCTGCTGGCCGATGCGGTGGGTGCGGTCCACGGCCTGCTCCTCCGTGGCGGGGTTCCACCACGGGTCGAGCAGGAAGCAGTAGTCGGCCTGGGTGAGGTTCAGCCCGAAGCCGCCCGCCTTGAGGCTCACCAGGAACACGGGCGCCTCCCCGGAGGTGAAGCGCTCGAGCGCCCGCGCCCGGTCGGTCGTCGAGCCGTCCAGGTAGGCGTAGGGGATCCTCAGCTCGTCCAGGCGGGCCGCGGCCTTCTTGAGGAAGCTCGTGAACTGGCTGAACACCAGCGGGCGGTGGCCCTCGGCCACGATCTCCGGCAGGTGCTCGAAGAGCAGGTCGAGCTTGCTCGAGGAGACCTCCGCCTCGGGGTCCACGAGGGAGGCGTCGAGGCTGAGCAGACGCAGCGTGGTCAGGGACTGGAAGATCGTGAACCGGTTCCTGTCCAGGTCCCGCAGCAGCCCCAGGACCTTCTGCCGCTCCCGCTGCAGACGGGTGTCGTAGAGCCGGCGGTGCGCGGGGGAGAGCTCCACCTGGATGGTCTGCTCCAGTTTGGGCGGCAGCTCCAGGTCCACGGACTCCTTGGTGCGCCGGAGCATGAGCGGCTTCACGCGCCGGCGCAGGCGGGCCAGCGCCGCGGCGTCCTCCCCGCGCTCGATGGGGCGCTGGTACGTCTCGGTGAACTTCCGCCGCGACGGGAACAGGCCCGGCGCCGTCAGGGACAGCAGCGCCCACAGCTCCACGAGGCTGTTCTCCAGCGGGGTGCCCGTGATCGCGAGCGTGAACGGGGCCCCGAGGTCCCGGACCGCCCGGTGCGCCTTGGTCCGGGGGTTCTTCACGAACTGTGCCTCGTCGAGCAGCACCCCCGCCCAGGCGACCCCCCGGTAGGCGTGCTCGTCCAGGCGCAGCAGCGTGTACGAGGTCACGACCACCTGGGCGCCGGCCACCGTGTCCGCGAGCGCGGTGCCGGCCTTGGCCTGGGTGTCGGTCACCCCCACGGCGGTGAGGGACGGGGCGAAGCGGCGGATCTCGGCCACCCAGTTGGGCACCACGGAGGTGGGCGCCACCACGAGGAAGGGCGGGAGGTCCGGGTCGCGCTCGACGGCGCGGCAGATCAGGGCGATCGCCTGGACCGTCTTGCCCAGGCCCATGTCGTCGGCGAGGATCCCGCCGAGACCGTGGTCCCACAGCACGCTCAGCCAGGCGTAGCCGTCGCGCTGGTACGGGCGCAGCTCGGCGTGCAGGGACGCGGGCACGGCCGGCGCCTCCACCGTCTCGAGCTCCAGCAGGGAGCGCACCGACGCCCGCCAGGCCTCGGCCTGGTCCGTCTCGGCCGCGAGGTCCTCGAACTCCTCCCACAGCCCGGCCTGGTGGCGGTGGATCCGCAGCGGGCCCTCGGGGGTCTCCTGCAGGGAACGGGCCTCGGCGATGAGCTCGCGCAGCCGGTCGAACTCGGGCCGGTCCAGGGAGAACCACGACCCGTCCGGGGCCAGCATCACGTCCTGCCCGAGGTCCAGGGCGCGGAAGACGTCGGCGAAGGAGATGTAGAACTCGCCCACCTTCACCGTGACCCCGAGGTCGAACCAGTCGCGGCGCTCCGTGGGGGCGGTGCTGACGGTGATGGTGGGCGGGTCGGTGATCTGCTGATAGGCCGGGCGCCCTCCGGTGTGCTCGATCCGCAGGTCCGGGATCTTCTCCAGGGCGGGCAGCCACTGCCGCACGAGCACCAGGGCGTCCCCCGCCACGTAGCTCGAGCGGCGGAGGTCCACGCCCGGGGCGCGGTGCCGGACCGCGGCGGTGACGGCGGTCTCCCAGGAGGACTCGCGGTGCACCGGCTCGTCGGCGAGGGGGTCCACCGGGCGGAAGGGCAGCCGGACCCGGTCCCGGCCCTTCTGGTACTCCCACTCCCACCGGGCGCGGATGGTCAGCTCCTGGTGCTCCAGGGTGAGCACCAGCTCGGGGTCGGCGACCTGCGGCAGCTCGATCGACCCGTCCCCGTTGTCCACGTCCATGCTGCGGTGCAGGCGGGGGAAGTAGCGGTCGAAGAACTCCTCCACCTCGTCCTGGGGGATCGTCAGACCGCCCGCGGTGTCCAGGAACCGCCGCTGCTCCCGGGTGAGCCGGGTGGCCAGCGGCACGAGGCGCAGCGGGAAGAGGTTGAGGTCCTCGGTGTCCGCGACGTCCCGGGGGTCCCCGTCCGGGGCGAACAGCCCGTGCCCGGGATCGCCGATGATCCGGGCGGTGTCCAGCGCGATCCGGCGCCCGCCGCTGTCCACGGTGGGCCGCAGCTCGAGGTCCTTCCCGGGGCCGCGGACGACGTCCACGTGGAAGCGTCCCGGTTCCTCCACCGTCACCGGCAGCCCGTGTTCCCGGCCGACCAGGGTGATCCCGGCGTCCTCGGCCCGGGCGAGGATGCCCCACAGCAGCGGCGAGGCGTAGGAGTCCAGGCGGATCCAGTGCCGGTCGTGCACCGCGTAGGGGGTGCGGGTGGCGCTCAGCGCCCGGAGCTCGTCGAACCAGTCCGCCTGGCCGGGGCTCAGCGGCCCGGCGCGGAACTCCCCGCCGACGGTCTCCCAGTCCAGCCCGCCCTTGATCCACTGGCCCCGGCGGCCCCGGCGGACCGGCCGCACGTAGAGGTGCCACGGGGAGCCGGCCCGGCCCGTGCCGTGCACGTAGCGGTAGGGCTCGCGGCGCAGGTCGAACTCCAGCGCCACCCCGGACGGGTCCTCCGGGTCCGGGGCGACCGGCCCCGCGCCGCCGAGGATCTCGGCCAGGGCGTCCTTCCAGTCCGGCGGCTCCTCCGGCCCGGCGGTCGTGCTCGCCCCGGCCGTGGCCCCGGGGGAGACGGGGGCCGCGCTGCCGCCGGGCCGGTGGGCGCGCACGGCGGTCTCGAAGTTGTGACGCAGCACCGTGGCCACGGCGTGCTTGCAGAACCCCCCGGCGGGGCAGCTGCACCACGCCGGCCCCGGCGCGCCGCCGGTGCCGACGCGCACGGTGACGCTGTACACGGAGCCCGAGCCCTCCACCTCGGCGGAGAGGCTGCCCGCCTCCTGGGCCCCCGGGGACCACCGCACCGTCCGGACGCGCCCGGCGCGGAAGTACTCCTGGCCGCGCTGGAAGACCGCGGGCCCGGAGGCGGCCACGAGCCGCCGGGCGTCCACGAGGGGACCGGGGAGGGGTTGCATCCCCCCACCGTATCCGCCCGCGCGGACGAACCACGAGCGTGCGGAGGCCCCCTCGCGGGCTATCTATAATCGAGGCGACCCCTCGAACGACGACAGCGGCCCCGCGTGCGGCCGCGGACGGAGGACTCGTGCCCGACACTGCTGGGCTCCGCCTCGGAGACCATGCCATTGCCGACAGTGCCGAGGAGCTCGCCTACCTCCGGTGGAACGACGCCGTCTGCGCGGCCTTCTTCGGCCCGGAGCGGGCGGGGGAGCTGATCTACCTCGACCTCGACGACAAGGTCCTCGCCGCGATCGGCGAGGAGCACGGGCTCGACGGGCCCTCGGCGCTGCGGGCGCTCGCGGACTCCGTGACCCCCCTGCTGGTGACCGAGGACGGCCGGCGGTCCGTGTTCGACGTGTTCAACCGCCTCAACGGCCAGTGGTACCGCGCCACCCGCCGCAGCCTGGACTCCATCGCGGAGATCCCGCCGCCGCCCGTCGTCGCGCTGCTGGCGCTGTTCGCGCTCGCCGGGCGGCACATGTCCACCCTCGCGGCGCGCACGGGCAACAAGTCCGTCTCGACGTTCTTCCTGCCGCTGACCGTGCTGCTGCAGGCCGGCCCGGACAACGCCAAGGCCCTCGAGTCCTCGTTCAAGAAGGACACCGAGGCGTACTGGGACGCGCTGCGCTACTGGCTGGAGCTGCGCGACGGCGAGATCGGGCTGCCCACGGCCTACGCGGTGAACCAGCGGCCCGTGGGGCTCGCGCTGTCCCAGACCATGTTCGGGGAGGCCGAGCGCCGCCAGCTGCACCGGATGTTCGAGGACCTGGGGATGACCACCGCCCAGGGCCTCTCCGCGGCCGAGCTCGGGGTCTACCTCGACTTCTGGCTGGACATGGCCGAGACCAAGGCCTCGAAGGCCATGAAGCAGGTCTGGGCGAACCCGCTGACCCGGGAGCCGGGACTGGAGATCGCCCTCGCCGAGCTCGCCGTGTGGGAGCAGTCCCGCGAGCAGGCCCGCGCCGAGGTCCGCGCGCACGTCCGCGGGCCGGGCCGCAGCGCCGTCAAGTCGTGCTCGCTGTCCCTGACGGACAGCACCGACTACGTGGGCAACCCCGTGTTCGAACTCGGCTTCGTGGTGCCCAAGCGGTTCCTCTCCGGCCGGGAGGTGGAGCTGGAGACCACCGCGGGTCCCCGCACGGTGTTCCTGTCCTTCATCGGGGACGCCTTCCTGGGCGTGTCGGCCTACACCGCCCGCACGGACCCGGGGACGCTGCTGGGCGGGGCGCTGCGGCTCAGCGCCGGGGACGTGCGCTTCGAGCGCAACCCGCGCCCGGTCGTCATCTTCGCCAAGGACGGGTTCTCGGACACCTTCATCTCGGTGGACCACATCCCCGCGGCCTGGCCCTGCCGGATCATGGTCCGGGACGAGCCGGAGTGGATCGCCCAGATCAAGCGCGTGCTCGACGACTCCGCGTCCCCGGACTACCGCTTCGTGGAGGCCGGCACGCACGGCCTCGCGGAGGGCTGGGTGATGTTCGACGACGTGCAGGTGCTGCGGGCGGGCAATCCGGAGCTCACCGCGAACGACAACTTCTCCGGCCTCGTGCCGCGGCTGGTGCCCGCGGTGACCCTCTCGGGCGGCCTGCGCATCCCCGGCGACGTGGTGCGCTGGTCCACGCAGCGGCCCCCGCAGGTGACGATCACCTCGGACTCGGACGTCCCGCTGACCGTGGAGTGCGAGTGGCGCAACCCGCACTCCTTCAAGCTGGAGAAGGCGAAGCTCGCCGAGGCCCGGGTGCCGCCGTTCCAGATCTCCCTCCAGGGCACGCCCCTGGCCCGGGCCGACGGCACGCTCAGGCCCAACGACTACACCCTGGTGCTCAAGGCCGGGCGCACGGTCAAGCAGCGCCGGGAGTTCAAGCTGCGGGACTCGTCCTTCTACCTGACCCAGCGCTCCCTCGGCTACGAGGGGGAGATGGTGCACGTGGCGGACGAGCCGCTGTGGCCGGTCACCGCCTCCACCGTGGGGCAGCTGCCCGAGCACTACGTGCAGGGTGCCTTCGACAACCTGCCCGCGCGCCCGGCGCCCGAGGAGCACGAGGTGCCGGGCGCCCCCGGCTGGCACTCCTCCGAGGGGCAGCTGCTGCTCGAGCGCACCAACGTGCTGCCCGAGCCGGAGGGACGCTCCTGCCTGGCCACCGGCCGGCACCGGATCGTGCTGCCCGCCATGGAGCCGAAGGCGAAGGCGCCCTGGATCTTCGGGGAGTGCGCCCAGTGCGGGCTGCAGAAGCGCTACCCCGGGCGGCTCACGAAGCCGTCGGCGATCACCTCCACCGGGTCCGTGGACGCGCTGCGCTTCATCGGCCCCGACGAGGGGGAGTACCCCACGTCCTGGGCGCCGTTCCGCGACGCCCTCACCTTCCTGGGCGGGGGCAAGCGATCCAGCCTGTCGATCCTCGCCCGGCAGCTGGAGGACTCGGAGCGGTTCGAGGAGTGGTTCGTGGGCCACCTGCAGGCCCTGGGCTTCCTCGAGGTGGTCCGCGACGAGCACTGGACCGTGCGCCGCTGGCAGGTCTGCGGCCCGACCCTGACCCAGCTCGTGGACGGCTCCGTGCTGCTCACCGGCGGGTGGACGCCGGAGAAGGAGGCCGTGGTGGCCGAGGCGGCCGCCGCGCAGGACGCCTCCGTGGTGGTGCTCTCCCCGGAGGACCACGGCACGACCCTGCTGCAGGACGTGGACCTCGAGAAGCTGCAGGCGGCCCTGCCCGCGGGTCTCTGCGACGTGGTGCTCGACGCCGGTCCTGCGATGCTGGAGACCCTGCCGCCGCTGTCGGAGGTCGAGGAGCACCTGCGCCGCGCGGAGATGCAGTACAACGGGGTCGCCGAGCGGTTCGTGCCCGAGGACGCCACCTGGGAGCCCACCGAGGACCGGGACCGGCCCGGGCTGTACCGGATCAACCACCACCACCGGACGCGCTACGCCTTCCGCACCCCGGCCGACGTCGAGTCCGGCCACGCACGGTTCGTGGCCTCGGGCATCGGCAAGCACTTCGCGGCCCGGCAGGCCGGGGTGCCGATCGTCTCCTACGACCCGGAGCTGGAGCTGCTGTCCGTGCCCATCGGGGCGGAGCTGGCCGGGCTCTACGCCCGCGCCGCGGTGCTGTGCTCGGGCCTGCTCCCGGCGAAGGTGGACGAGGACTTCTCGCTCAACTACGGGGACGTCTCGCCGGAGTTCGCCCAGGCGCTGGTCGACAAGCTGATGAGCTGAGCGGCTGCCGGCCGGCGACGTGGACGGGCCCCGGGTCGGACGACCCGGGGCCCGTCCACGTCCGCGCCCGGGGCGCGGTCCGGTCCGCGGCTACACGGTCGGGTCGGCCGCCCGGTCGCCGGCGTCCGCGGCGATCAGCTCGGCGGCCCGCTCACCGATCATGTAGACGGTGATGTTGGGGTTGACGGTGGTCAGCTCCGGCATCACCGAGGCGTCGGCCACCCGCAGCCCGCGCACGCCCTTGACCCGCAGCTGCGGGTCGAGCGGGGACATCGCGTCCTCCACCGGGCCCATCCGGCAGGAGCCGGCCGGGTGGTAGACGGTGTTGTGGGTGCGGCGGACGTAGTCGGCGATCTGCTCGTCCGTCTGCACGTCCTCGCCGGGGAACAGCTCCCGCCCGGCCCACTCGGCCAGCGGGGACTGCGCCACGATCTCGCGGGCCTTGCGGATCCCGGCGGTCATGATCCGCATGTCGTAGCCCTCGGGGTCGGTGAAGTAGCGGGGGTCGACCCGGGGCTTGTCGCGGAAGTCCCGTGAGCGCAGCCGCACCGTGCCGCGGGAGCGGGCGTGGGTGACGTTGGGGGTGAGGCAGAAGACGTTGTCCGCGGTCGGGTAGCCCTGCCGGTAGGTGTGCATGTCGAAGTTGACGGAGCCGTAGTGCATCATCAGGTCCGGCCGGTCGCCGTCGGGGTCGACCCGGGTGAAGATCCCCGCCTCCCACCACTGGGTGGACTCGGTGACCATCGGCTTCCGCGCCTCCCACTGGATCACGCCCTCGGGGTGGTCCTGCAGGTGGGAGCCCACACCGGGGGAGTCCACGAGCACGTCCACGCCGACCTCCCGCAGGTGCTCGGCCGGACCGATCCCGGAGAGCATCAGCAGCTTGGGGGTGTCGATCGCCCCGGCGGAGACGACCACCTCGCGGCGGGCGCGCACGGTGCGCGCGGTGCCGAAGGCGTTGTCGACGACCTCCACGCCCACGGCCCGGCCGTCCTCCACGACCACGCGCCTGGCCTGGGTGGAGTGCAGGACCGTGAGGTTCCCCCGGTCCGCGACGGGATGCAGGTAGGACACGGAGGCCGAGGCGCGGGTGCCGTCGGGCCGGCGGTTGATCTGGAAGAAGTTCGCGCCCTCGACCACGGTCTTGCCGGTGTTGAACGGCGTGCGCGGGATGCCGGCCTGCTCGCAGGCCTCCAGCAGCGCGACGCCACAGGGGTCGGCGTCGGGGATCTGCATGAGGTGCACGGGGCCGTCGTGGCCGTGGTGGGCGCCCTCGTCGTCGTTGGTCTCGAGCTTCCGGTAGAGCCGGAAGGCGGTCTCGGCGTTCCAGCCCTCGGCGCCGTGGACCTCCTCCCACTCGTCGATGTCCTCGGCCGGGGCCCAGAACGCGATGCACGAGTTGTGGGAGGAGCAGCCGCCGAGCACCTTGGCCCGGGCCATGCGCATGAAGGAGTTGCCGTTCTCCTGCTCCTCGAGCGGGTAGTCCCAGTCGTAGCCGGACTCCAGCAGCTCCATCCAGCGGCTGAGGGTGAGCACCTCGTCGAGGTGCTGGTCGTGCGGGCCGGCCTCGATGAGCCCGACCGTCACGGCCGGGTCCTCGGACAGCCGTGCGGCGACGACGGCTCCGGCGGAGCCGCCGCCGACCACCAGGTAGTCGAACTCCTGCGGGGCCTCGGGGGCGGGGGTGGGGCTGGGCGTGCTCATGTCTCTCCTCGACGTCTCGGGATCTCGGGGTCTCAGGGGTCTCGGGCGGGGTCCGGGGCCGATCCCGGGGCGCGGTCGCCGCGGCGCCGTCGTCCCCGGGGGCGACGACGGCGCCGCGGCGGGCGCCGGTCATCGGGCGGCGAACCAGCCGGTCACGGCGGGGGCGGTGTTCTGGTAGACGTGCTTGAGCTCCTGGTACTCGCCCAGGCCGGTGGGGCCGAGCTCGCGGCCGATGCCGGACTGCTTCATCCCGCCCCACTCGGCCTGCGGCAGGTAGGGGTGGAAGTCGTTGATCCAGATCGTGCCGTGGCGCAGGCGGGCGGCCACCCGCTGGGCGCGCCCGGCGTCGGAGGTCCACACCGCCCCGGCGAGGCCGTAGATGGTGTCGTTGCCGATCTCCACCGCCTCGTCCTCGGTCGTGAACGTCTCGACCGTGACGGTGGGGCCGAAGGCCTCGTCGTGCACGCAGTCCATCTCGCGGGTGCAGCGGTCGATCACCGTGGGCCGGTAGAAGAAGCCGCGCTCGAGGTCCAGCGAGCCATCGGCGGAGGCGCCGGTGGCGAACCCGCCGCCGGTGCGGATCCGGGCGCCCTGCTCGCGGGCGCGCTCGACGTAGGCGTGCACCTTCTCCCGCTGCGCGGCCGAGATCAGCGCGCCGGTCTCGGCCTGCTCGTCGAAGGGCCCACCGAGGCGGATGCCCTCGGCGCGGCGGACGAGCTCGTCGACGAAGCGCTCGGCGATCGACTCCTCGACCACCAGCCGCGCCCCGGCGGAGCAGACCTGGCCGGAGTGCACGAACGCGCCGTTGAGGGCGTTGTCCACGGCGGCGTCGAAGTCGGCGTCGGCGAAGACCACGTTGGGGTTCTTCCCGCCCAGCTCCAGGGCGATCTTCTTCACGGTGGGCGCGGCCGCGGCGGCGATCGCGCGGCCGGTCAGCACCCCGCCGGTGAAGGAGACCAGGTCCACGTCCGGGTGGTCGGCCAGCGGCGCGCCGGCCTCGGCGCCGGCGCCGAGCACGAGATTGGCCACGCCGTCGGGCAGGCCGACCTCCTGGAGGACCTGCATCATCATGACCGCCGTGTGCGGGGTGAGCTCGGCGGGCTTGAGCACGAAGGTGCACCCCGCGGCCAGCGCCGGGGCGATCTTCCAGGCGGCCTGCAGCAGCGGGTAGTTCCAGGGCGTGATCATCCCGCACACGCCCACGGGCTCGGTGACGACCTTGGACACCACGGCCGGGTCCCCGGCATCGACGACGCGGCCGGCCTGCTCGGCGGCGTTCTTGCCGAACCAGGTGAAGCACGCGGCGATGTCGTCCATGTCGATCCCGGACTCCACCAGGCGCTTGCCGGTGTCCAGGGACTCGGCGCGGGCGAACTCGTCCCGGCGCTCGCGCAGGCGGTCGGCGACCCGCAGCAGCAGGTCCCCGCGCTGCGGGCCGGGCACCGAGGACCAGCGGCCGTCGTCGAAGGCCCGGCGGGCCGCGGCGATGGCGCGCTCGGTGTCCTCGGCCGTGGCCTCGGCCACGACGCCGACCTCGGTGCCGTCGGCGGGGCAGACGATGGTGCGGGTGCCGCCGGCGGCGGCGGTCTGCCAGCGTCCATCGATGAACAGGGTCGCGGTCACGGGTGTGCCTCCTTCGTCACCGCGGGGGTCTGCCCCGTCGGCACGTCGTGGATGTCGGTGGACCAGTCGGGGTGGCCCTCGGCGCCGGCCTGGATCTTGGACGGGCCGGTGTGGATGCTGAGGAAGGCCAGGTGGGCCTCCCAGTTGTCGAGGACGTCGTTGATGAGCTGCTCGCGGTTCCAGTCCATGACGTCGGTGCCCTGCGAGCCGGTCTCGTTGAAGACCTCGAGGCGGTAGTAGAGGTCCGAGTCGGGGTTGGTGCGGAACCCGCCGAAGGCCGGGACCGGGGTGGCCACGGGGTAGATCTGGTAGCAGAAGTCCCGGTCGTCGCCCATCGGCACGGTCAGCGTGTACTCGGACAGCTCCTGGTAGCCGACCTCCGAGCTGGACAGCTCGGCGGCGTGGCCCTGGGCGCAGAACTCCTCGACGACCTCCGCCAGGGCGGGGGCCAGCACCTGCTCCTCGTAGCGGCGCACCGCCCGCGGGCCCGGGAAGGAGCCGATGCGGGTGAGCCGGCGCCGCCACTGGCTGTCGGGTCCCGGGGTGCGGGAGGCCGTCACGGAGCGACGGGTCGCGGAGCGGCCCTCGCGCTGGGAGCGTTCGGCGCGCAGGGCCTTCCAGAACCCGATCATCACGAGGTACATCACGATCGAGAAGGGCAGGCCGATGATCAGGGTGGCGGCCTGCAGGGTCGGCACCCCGCCGACGAGCAGCATCGCCAGGGTCAGCAGGCCGGTGGCCGCGGCCCAGAACACGCGCAGCCACTTGGGCCCGTCCTGGGTGGGGTCCTGGATGGTCGAGGTGAACGTGGACATCACGAGCGCTCCGGAGTCGGCGCTGGTGACGTAGAACAGCAGCCCGGACAGGGTCGCCAGC
The DNA here is from genome assembly GCF_001027955.1 of Kocuria sp. SM24M-10. NCBI lineage: Bacteria > Bacillati > Actinomycetota > Actinomycetes > Micrococcales > Micrococcaceae > Kocuria > Kocuria sp. SM24M-10. Next base: position 21,310 of record NZ_LDNX01000157.1, read on the forward strand.
GCGATGAGCAGCGGCGCGCCGGGGTACTGCTCGAGCAGGGAGTAGAAGGCCCGCTCGGGGGTGTTCATGGCGGCCTGTCCGAACGCGTCGTCGCCGCCGGTGACGATCTCCAGGGCGCTGTTGCCGAAGACCGAGACCAGGATGAGGATGAACACGAACGGCACGGTCAGGGTCGCGACCACGAACTCGCGCAGCGTGCGGCCACGGGAGATCCGGGCCAGGAACAGCCCCACGAACGGCGCCCAGGCGATCCACCAGGCCCAGAAGAACAGGGTCCAGCCGGCCATCCACTCGGCCGCCCCGGTGTAGGCGAAGGTGTCGAGCGCCATGGAGGGCAGCTCGGCCACGTAGTCGCCGAGGTTCTTCACGGTGGCGTCGAGCAGGAAGGACGTGCGCCCGGCGAGCAGAACCCAGGCCACGAGGGCCACGGCCATCAGGACGTTGAGCTCGGAGAGGCGGCGGATGCCCTTGTCCACGCCGGAGACGCAGGAGGCGGTGGCCATGACCACGGCCACGACGATCAGGGCGGTCTGCGCGGCGACGCCCTCCTCGATCCCGAACAGCAGGTACAGGCCGTAGTTGAGCTGGACGACGCCGATGCCCAGGGAGGTCGCCACGCCGAAGATCGTGCCCAGCAGCGCGGCGATGTCGACCGCGTCCCCGGCTCTGCCGTGCACCCGCCTGCCGATCAGCGGGTAGAGGGCCGAGCGGATGCTCAGCGGCATGTTCCACCGGTAGGCGAAGTAGCCGAAGGCCATGCCCATCAGGGCGTACATGGCCCAGCCGATCACGCCGTAGTGGAACAGCGTCCACACCACGGCCATGCGGGTCGCCTCCATGGTCCCGCCCTCGCCGGCCGGGGGACCGTAGTACTGGGTGACCGGCTCGGCCACCGAGAAGAACAGCAGGTCGATCCCGATCCCGGCCGCGAAGAGCATCGCGGTCCAGGTGAACAGGTTGTACTGCGGCTTCGAGTGGTCCGGGCCCATCTTGATGGTGCCCTCGCGCGAGACCGCGACGACCACCACGAAGGCCGTCACCACGGCGGCGGTGAGCACGTAGAACCAGCCCATGTTGGTCGCGATCCAGCCGACCACGGCACCGATCACCGTGGAGGCCTGCGCGGGGGCCAGGATCGCCCAGAGGGAGAACAGGACGATGCTCACGCCGGAGCCGGCGAAGACGGCGCGGTTGACCTTGGGGTGGGTCCGCGCACCCGGCGGACCCTCGCTCTCGGGGGCGGATGTGGACGGGGCAGCGGTCATGTCGGGTCCTCCTGAGAAGGGTGGTCCGGATCTCGTGGGGTCGCCCGCACACCGGTCCGGGCGGACCGGGCGGGAGCGGGACGTCGTCGTCCCCGCGACGGCCGGTGTTCCGCCTGGACGGGACAGCGGCCTGCGTCACATGGTGTCACCAACCTTCCGGTTGGTAAAATGGGCTGCATGAACTCCTCCAGCCGCGACCGCATCCTGAACGGCGCCCTCGAACTCGTGCGCAGCGGCGGCACGGTGTCCCTGGAGTCGACCGCCCGCAGGGTGGGGCTGAGCAAGCCGGGGGTGATGTACCACTTCCGGACCAAGGAGGCGCTCATGTTCGCCCTGGTGGACCGGGTGCTGGACGGCTGGGACGCGGAGATGGCCCGGCGCCTGTCCGCCCCGCCGGAGCAGGTGCCCGCAGAGGAGCGCGTGCGCGCCTACCTGGACTGGTGCCTGTCCGGGGAGGTGGACGAGACCGACCTCGTGATGCTCACCGACCAGCGGCTGCGGGCCAAGCTGAAGAAGCACTGGGTGGAGCGGATCGCCCCCTGGGTGGACCTCCCCGACGACCTGCCCGTCGAGCAGCGCACCCGTCTGCTGGCCGTGCGGCTGCTGGCCGACGGCGTGTGGTTCGCCGACGCCGCCGACGTCTTCCCCCCGGACCCGCAGGAGCGGGCGCGGGTGCGCGCGATCGCCGACGAGCTGCTCGCGGGCTGAGCGGCATGCCGCCGGCCGGAGCCGGCGGCCGCGTCCGGCGCCCCGCACCGGGGTGGCGGGGCGCCGGAACTCGTGTACAGTGGAGCGAAGTTGTTGAGGTTGTCGTTTTTGTATTTCAAGCAGTTCGGCCCATCCGGGTGCAGCAGTTTTTCTGAGAAGACGTTTTCCACGCATCACAACTCTTGTGTTTCTCGAACGTCGGGAAACGTTCATCTCACGAAAGATCAGGTCTCACCATGACTACCGGTATCGTCAAGTGGTTCAACGCTGACAAGGGCTTCGGCTTCATCACCCCCGAGGACGGCTCCAAGGACGTCTTCGCCCACTTCTCCGCGATCAACTCGGGCGGCTTCCGCTCCCTGAACGAGAACGACCGCGTCGAGTTCGAGACCCAGGACGGCCCCAAGGGCCCCCAGGCCGCGAACATCACCGTCATCTCCTGACGTTCTCCTCGAAGGGCTCACGGGTCCGTTGATCGTCCAGAACCGCCGCCGGGCCTGCGCCCGGCGGCGGTTCTGTCGTTCCGCCGGCAACAGCCTGCGGACTCTCGCACGCGGCGCCGGTGGGGGCCGCGCCGCCGGATGTCGTGCCGTCGGATCTCGTGCCGTCGCCGACCGGGAGGAGCTCGCATGACCGGACCCGTCCCGTCCCGTCCGCCGGACGAGGAGGACCCCTTCGTGGTGAACCGCGTCTCCGACGCCGAGCTCGACGTCTCCGTGCCCTTCGAGCTCGAGGTCTGCGAGTGGGAGCTGGACGGCTCCGCCGACGAGGCGGGGGAGGGCTGGGGCTCGGCCGGGGACTACGGCCTGGAGTGAGCCGCCGCGCCGCGGGAGCCGCTCCGCCGAGCGCCACGGCGCCGCACGCGCGACGGCGGCTCCCGGACGTCCGGCGCCGTGGCGCCGACCGCACGACGAAGGCCGCAGCCCATCGGGCTGCGGCCTTCGTCGTGTCCGGCCCGCCGGCTACGCCGACAGCGGGAGGGACGCGGGGTGGAGCTTGAAGAACGGGTGCCGCCCGGTCGCGGCCAGGGCGCCGGGGACGAGGAGCTGGCGGTACTTGGCGCACCATTGCGCGGTGCCCGCCGTGTGCTCGGCCGCGGCGGCGAGGTCGTCGGCCTCCGCGCTGAGGTACTCCTGCACGTCGCCGTCCGTCGAGGTGATCCGGACGAGGTGCAGATCGGGGAGGGCGGTGACGGTGACGTCGACCCATTCCTCCCGCTGATCGGTGGTGGAAGTGGTTCTTTCTTCGGACATGGTCATGTTTTCTCCTGACGTTCTTGCGGGCATCCGATGCCGTTGCCCGCCGCTTCGTCATCCGATCCACCCGGGAACATCGGGTTGGCGCACAGCGGGTCGGAGCCCCTCCGCGGTCCCTCCGGAAGGCGGTGCGCCCTCCGTCGAGCACGCGGATGCCGCATCTCGAAAAGCAGATCCAGGCTACCCCGCGCCTCCGACAGACCGGCAAGACGGCCATGACTTGTGTGACCGAACCGTGATGTCGGCCGCAATGTCGGGGGCCGCCCGGGTGCTCGAAGCCCATTCCAGCGCAACGATGTGTCGGCGAGGTGTCGCCGCGGTGACGGGACGGGGAAGGTCGGCTCACACGCCCGGCCCCACCGGCCGGGCGGGACCCGGCGGGGAGGATGTGGTTGAATGGGGGCAGCTTCAAGAGATCCGGTCGCCAAGCTCCGACTAGACCGGGCACCAACCCCATGTTCACGGGTGGTTCGGATGACGAAGCGGCTCGCATCGCCGCCGTGGCGGCACCCGCTGCGAGCAAGAGCGCCCGAAGGATCCTGGTCATGTCAGACGCCCTTCCCACCGTCGTCGCCGCCCGCCCGGGTGGGCCCGCCCCCGTTCCCGAGGCTCCGGCCGTGCTCGGCTGCGCGGCGATGAGCATCGACGACTACGCCCGGGTGGTTCAGGCGCGCACGGAGTTCGTGGACTTCCTGCTGGCGCCCGTCCGCGGCCGCCTCGCCGCCGCGGCCTGACGACCGGGGGAGGATCCACGCCATGGACCTGCTCCTGGACCGCTCCGTGCTGCTCGGGGTGCGCACCCCGGAGCGCGCGCCCGAGCTGACCGCCGCCCTGCGCCGGCACGGCCACCGGCGGCTGTTCCTGTCCGCCCTGGTGCTGGGGGAGCTGCTGTCGGACCGGCCCGACGAGACGCCGTGGACCGAGCAGCTGGAAGCGCGCTTCCCGGACCGTGTGCTCCCCGTGGACGCCGCGGTGAGCCGGGCGTGGGGCGCTCTCGGCGCCGCGGGGACGGCCGACCCGGTGGCCGGTCTGACCGCGGCCACCGCCCTGGTGCACGGGCTGACGGTGCTCAGCGCCGAGCCCCGACGGTACGCCGGCACGGGCGTGCCCGTGCTGGACGCGGTCCCCGCCCGGGGATAGGCCTCAGACGGTCCGGCGGTGGCGCGGGCCGCGGGCGCCCAGGGCCACGGCACGGTCGTAGTGCTCCAGCAGCTGCCCGACCAGCACGTCCCAGGTCCGGCCCTGCACGGCGGCGTGCGCGGCGGCCCCGAAGGCGGCCCGCTTGGCCTCGTCGCCGAGCAGGTCGGCCACGTGCCCGCGCAGCGCCGCGAGGTCCCCCGGCGGGTAGAGCCAGCCGGTGCGGGAGGAGTCGACGAGGTCCACCGGACCACCCCGGCCCGTGGCCACCACCGGCACCCCCGAGGCCATGGCCTCCTGCACGGTCTGGCAGAAGGTCTCGAACTCGCCCGGGTGCACGAACACGTCGAGGGAGGCCATGATGCGGGCGAGCTCGGCCCCGGAGCGGCGACCCGTGAAGTGCGCGTCCGGCAGGCGGCGCCGCAGCGCCTCCTCCTCCGGCCCCGACCCCACCACGACGAGGCGGGTGCCGGGCAGGTCCGCGACCGCGGCGAGGTCCTCGACCTGCTTCTCCGGGGCGATCCGGCCCACGTAGCCCACGATCCGGCGGCCGCCCGCGACCTCCGCCCGCCACCGCTCGTCGCGGTGCCGCGGGCAGAAGCGGGCGGTGTCCACGCCGCGCCGCCACAGGTGCACGTCGCGCACCCCGTGCGCGGTGAGCTGCGCCACCGCCGAGGAGGAGGGGGCGAGGGTCAGGGCCGCGGCGTTGTGCATGCTCCGCACGTGCCCCCACAGGAGCTGCTCGAGGAAGGGCGCTCCGTACTTCGCCGCGTAGCCGGGCACGTCCGTCTGGTACACGGCCACGGCCGGCACGCCGAGCTGCTGGGCCGCGAGGATCGCCCGCCGGCCGAGGACGAACGGGGAGGCGACGTGGACGACGTCGGGGCGGAACCGCTCCAGGTGCCGGCGCACCCGGGCCACGGTGCCGCCGGCCACGCGCACGTCGGGATAGCCGGTGAGCGGCAGGGCCGGCAGCCGGTGCACCGGCACGTCGTCGAGGTCCTCGACGACGTCCTCGGCGAGGCGCCCGAGCGGCGCGGGGTCGTAGGAGGGCGCCAGGACCACGACGTCGTGCCCGCGGGCGCTCAGCTGCTCGACCACCCGCAGGACCGAGTGGGTGACACCGTTGAGGTGGGGGAGGAACTGTTCGGCGACCACGGCGACTCTCATGGCGCCGAGCCTTCCCGGCACGGGCGTCCGCCGGGGGAGCGGCACGTGGCCCGCCGGTGAAGGCCCCGTGAAGCCTCGGCCCGGGCCCCGGAGGCGTGGGAAGATGGGCGGTGATGAACTCCCTAGGCTCTTCCTCCCCCGCCCCGTCCGCCGACCGCCGCGGCGTGCCCATGCCGCTGTGGCTGCAGGGCGTGGTGGAGCTCGGCTCCGTGGCCGTGGTCTCCTACCTGCTGATCCTGCTGACCGTTCTCATGGTGTGGCTCGCCGACGGCTTCGACTCGCTCGGGCTGACCGGCAGCTTCGTGCTCTCCGGCCAGGTGTGGCTGCTGGCCCACCTCACCCCGCTGCAGGTCGCCCTGGACCCCGGGGCCGGACTGCCCGCGACCACCGGGACCGTCAACCTCGTCCCGCTGGGCCTGACGCTCGTGCCCTTCGTGCTGGCCTGGCACGCCGGCCGGCGGCTGGCACGGGCCTGCTGGGAGGGCCAGTTCTGGCAGCCGTACCTGAGCGGGCTCGCGGTGTACTCCGCCGCGGGGGCCGTGGCCGCGCTGCTCTTCGGGACCGGCGAGATCGCTGCGGGACCGGCCGCCGCCGCGGTGTTCCCCCTCGTGCCGGTGGCCCTGGGCGCGTTCGTCGGGGCGTACCGGGCCTCCCGCTCCCTGCCCGGGCTGATCGGCGTCAACGCCGCCGCGTGGGTCGAGCGCACGAGCCAGTACTCGCGGTGGGCCGGTTCCTACGTGTGGGCGGTGCTGCGGGCGGGCTTCGTCGCGGCCGTCGCCGGGGTCGGTGCCGGGGCGGCGCTGCTGGCCGCCGCGCTGCTGTGGAACTGGAACGACGTGGTGAACGTCTACCAGCGGCTGGGCACCGGGGCCCCGGGGGACACCGCCCTGACGGGCCTGCAGCTGGGCTACCTGCCGAACCTCGCGGTCTACGCCCTCGCGTGGGCCACCGGCGCGGGTTTCGAGGTGGGGGACGGCACGCACACGTCACCGCTGGGCACGCAGACCGGGCCGGTCCCGCTGCTCCCGGCCCTGGCCGCGCTGCCCCCCGGCGAGCTGCCGTCCTGGTCGGCGGTCGTGGTCGTGCTGCCGGTGCTGGCCGGGGTGCTCGCCGGCTGGTGGTTCCTGCGGGAGGGCGAGAACCACCTCGACGACTGGATGGCCATCCGGCTGCCCGCCCGCTGGATCACCTTCCCGCTCTCCACGCTGCTGACCGCGCTGTTCATCGGCGCGGTCGCGGGCGTGCTGGCGATGCTGCTGAGCTGGCTGGCGCAGGGCTCGCTCGGGCTGGGCCGGCTCACGGTGATCGGCCCGCACGGTCCGGACGTGCTGCTGTGGTTCGGGGCGGAGGTGGCCGTGGGGGCGGTCGTGGGCTACGTGGTGGGCCCGTGGCTGGAGCGGGAGCCGCCGTTCGCGCCGCTGCGCGGCGGCGCCGCCGGGGCGGACCCCGAGGAGGATCCCGGGGACGGGACCGGGGAGGACCTCGGGCGGGCGGGCCGGCGGGAGGCCCGCCGGCGCCGCCGGGCCGAGGCCGCGGCGCGGCGGGCCATGCGCTCGGCCGGTCCGGCGGGGGGAGCGGGCAGCAGCGCGGTCCCGCGCCCGGCTCAGGGGCGCGGGGTGGCCGCCGGGGACGCCGCGGGGTCGGCCGAGGCGTTCGACGTGGACGCGCCCGCGGCGCCCTCCGAGGTCCCGGGGTCCCCGGAGAGGTAGCTCCAGATCCCGTCCTCGAGCTGCTGCTGGCACTGCGCGGTCCCGGAGAGGGTCAGGGTGCTGGACACGCACTGCTGATAGGCCTCGGCCACCGGCCACAGCAGCAGCCGCGCTCCGCCGGTGGCCAGGCTCAGGGCGCCCAGCACGATCGCGGCGACCGCGCTCACGACCAGCAGCGCGCGCCGGCCGGACCCGCGCGAGCGCACGAGCGCCGCGATGCCCAGACCGAGGCCCGCCGCCGCGGCGACGAGCCCGGCCACCGTCGGCCACAGCCCGGAGCCGACGAGCACGAGGGCCACCGCCGCGCACACCAGCGCGGCTCCCGCCGTGCGCGTCGTGGCGGCACGCCGGGCGTCCGCGGGGGTCGGCTCGGGATGCGGGCGGGGAGGGGTCATGCTCCTCACTCTAGGGCACCGCGCGGACCGGCCCGCGCCGCCCGACTAGACTCGGCCGCATGCGCATCGTGGTCATGGTCTCCGGGTCCGGCACCAATCTGCAGGCGGTCCTCGACGCCGTGGGCGCGGGCCGGATCGAAGTCGAGGTCGCCGCCGTGGGGGCGGACAAGCCCTGCCTCGGGCTCGAGCGCGCGGAGGCGGCTGGGATCACCACCTTCCTCGTCCGGCCCGCGGACCACCCGGACCGGACGCGGTGGAACCGGGCCCTGCAGGAGGCGGTCGCCGCCCACGCCCCCGACCGGGTGCTCTTCGCCGGGTTCATGCGGATCGTGGACGCCGAGTTCGTGGAGGCGTTCCGCGGACGGATCGTCAACACCCACCCGTCCCTGCTGCCCTCCTTCCCCGGCGCGCACGCGGTCCGGGACGCCCTCGCCCACGGGGTCAAGGTCACCGGGGTCACCGTCCACGAGGTCGTGGCCGACGTCGACGCCGGCCCGATCCTCGCCCAGGCGGCGGTGCCGGTGCGGGAGGAGGACACCGAGGCGCAGCTGCACGAGCGGATCAAGGCCGCCGAACGGGAGCTGCTCGTGGACGCCCTCGGCCTGCTCGCCCGTTCCGTCCCGGCCCGCTGAGCCCGCCGGGGTCCCGCGGACGGGGTGGGGGCCCTCCCCCCGGCCCCGGTCCGGACGCCCGCCCGCCCGGTGGTCCGGGCGCACGCAGGGGCGTGGCGGCGCGGGTCCGTAAAATGGTCTCCGGCGGTTTCCGCCGGCAGCCCCGACCCCGACGCTTGGAGAACCTGTGAGCCCCATCCGACTTGACCGCGTGCCCATCCGACGGGCGCTGGTGTCCGTCTACGACAAGACCGGGCTGGACGACCTGGCCCGCGGTCTGCACGAGGCCGGGGTGGCCATCGTCTCCACCGGCTCCACCGCGCGGCGGATCGCGGAGGCGGGGGTCCCGGTGACCGAGGTCTCCGAGATCACCGGCTTCCAGGAGTGCCTGGACGGGCGGGTGAAGACCCTGCACCCGCGCGTGCACGCCGGGATCCTCGCGGACCGCCGCAAGCAGGAGCACGTGGACCAGCTCGCGGAGCTGGAGATCGAGCCGTTCGACCTCGTGGTCGTGAACCTCTATCCGTTCGTGGACACCGTGCGCTCCGGCGCCGGCCAGGACGAGGTGGTCGAGCAGATCGACATCGGGGGCCCCTCCATGGTGCGCGCGGCCGCGAAGAACCACGCGGCCGTGTCCGTGGTGGTGGACCCCGCCTCCTACGGCGCGGTGGTCGAGGCCGCCGGCGCCGGAGGCTTCGACCTCGCGGCCCGGCGCCGGCTGGCCGCCGCGGCCTTCGCCCACACCGCGGCCTACGACACGGCCGTGGCCACGTGGACGGCCCAGCAGTTCGAGCAGGACGAGGACGCCAACTTCTGGCCGCCCTACGCGGGGCTGGCCTTCCAGCGCTCCGCCTCCCTGCGCTACGGCGAGAACCCGCACCAGAAGGGCGCCCTGTACGTCGACGAGGCGGCCGCCCCCGGCATCGCCCAGGCGGACCAGCTGCACGGCAAGGAGATGTCCTACAACAACTACGTGGACGCCGACGCCGCCCTGCGCGCCGCCTACGACTTCGACGAGCCGGCCGTGGCCGTGGTCAAGCACAACAACCCGTGCGGCATCGCCGTGGCCACCCCCGGCGCCGAGGACCCGATCGCCGATGCCCACCGCAAGGCCCACGCGTGCGACCCGCTCTCCGCCTACGGCGGGGTGATCGCCGCGAACCGGACCGTCACCCGGGCCATGGCGGAGACGGTCAAGGACATCTTCACGGAGGTCGTCGTGGCCCCCGGCTTCGAGCCGGAGGCCCTGGAGCTCCTGCAGGAGAAGAAGAACATCCGCCTGCTGGAGCTGCCCGAGGGCTTCGCCCGCGACGCCCTCGAGTACCGGCAGGTCTCCGGCGGGGCCCTCTTCCAGGTCGCCGACCGGCTCGACGCCGCCGGTGACGACCCCGCCTCCTGGACCCTCGCCGCCGGGGCGCCGGCCGACGAGCGGACGCTGGCCGACCTCGCCTTCGCGTGGAAGGCGCTGCGGGCCGTGAAGTCCAACGCGATCCTGCTCGCCGACCAGGGCGCCTCGGTGGGCATCGGCATGGGCCAGGTCAACCGCGTGGACTCCTGCCGGCTCTCCGTGGAGCGGGCCGACGGGCTGGGGGAGGACGGGGCCGAGCGCGCGCGGGGGTCCGTGGCGGCGTCGGACGCGTTCTTCCCGTTCGCGGACGGGCTGCAGGTGCTGCTCGACGCGGGCGTGCGCGCCGTCGTCCAGCCCGGCGGCTCGATCCGGGACGAGGAGGTCGTGGCCGCGGCCGAGGCCGCCGGCGTGACCATGTACTTCACCGGGGCGCGGCACTTCTTCCACTGACCCGCTCCCCGGCGCGGCTGCGGCGCCGCGCACGGCAACGGCCGCACCCCCGAGGGGGATGCGGCCGTTGCCGTGCGTGCGGGTCGCGCCGGGCGGCGCGACCCGCACGGGGTCGACTCACACGGACAGCGAGGCGAGCACCCGGTTGAAGGTCTCCGAGGGGCGCATCACCGCGAACGTCTTGGCGTCGTCGGGGCGGTAGTAGCCCCCGATGTCCGCCGGGCTGCCCTGCACGGAGAGCAGCTCCTCGTTGATCGCGTCCTCGTGGGCGGCCAGCTGCTCCGCCACGGAGGTGAAGGCCTGGGCCAGCTCGGTGTCCTCGTCCTGGCGGGCCAGCTCCTGGGCCCAGTACAGGGCCAGGTAGAAGTGGCTGCCGCGGTTGTCGATCTCCCCGACCTTCCGGCTGGGGGACTTGTTCTCCTCCAGGAAGGTGCCGGTGGCACGGTCGAGGCACGCGCCGAGGATGCGGGCGCGGGCGTTGTCCGCCGTGGAGGCCAGGTGCTCCAGGCTCGCGGCCAGGGCCAGGAACTCGCCGAGGCTGTCCCAGCGCAGGTGGTTCTCCTCGACCAGTTGCTGGACGTGCTTGGGCGCGGACCCGCCGGCGCCGGTCTCGAAGAGGCCGCCGCCGTTGATCAGCGGGACCACGGAGAGCATCTTCGCGGAGGTGCCCAGCTCGAGGATCGGGAACAGGTCGGTCAGGTAGTCGCGCAGCACGTTGCCGGTGACGGAGATCGTGTCCTCACCGCGGCGGATCCGGTCGATGGAGAACGCGGTGGCCTCCATGGGGGACATGATCTCGAGCTGCAGGCCCTCGGTGTCGTGCTCCGCGAGGTACTGCTCGACCTTGGCGATGAGGTTGGTGTCGTGGGCGCGGGTGCGGTCCAGCCAGAACACCGCCGGCGTCGCGGAGGCCCGGGCGCGGGTCACGGCCAGCTTCACCCAGTCCCGGATCGCGACGTCCTTGGTCTGGCAGGCGCGCCAGATGTCGCCGGGGAAGACCTCGTGCTCGATCAGCACGGTGCCGGAGGAGTCGACGAGCTGGACGCTGCCCTTCGCGGGGATCTCGAAGGTCTTGTCGTGGGAGCCGTACTCCTCGGCCTTCATCGCCATGAGGCCCACGTTTGGGACGGAGCCCATGGTCCGCGGGTCGAACGCGCCGTGGGCGCGGCAGTCGTCGATCACGGCCTGGTAGATCCCGGCGTAGGAGCTGTCCGGCAGCACCGCCAGGGTGTCGGCCTCCTCGCCGTCCGGGCCCCACATGTGCCCGGAGGTGCGGATCATGGCCGGCATCGAGGCGTCCACGATGACGTCCGAGGGCACATGCAGGTTGCTGATGCCCTTGTCGGAGTTCACCATCGCCAGCGCCGGGCCGTCGGCCAGGCCCTTGTCGATCGCGGCCCGGACCTCGTCGCGGACCTCGGCCGGGAGCGCGTCGAGGCCGTTGAGGATCGCGGCCAGGCCGTTGGCGGGGGAGAGGCCGGCCTGCTCCAGGGTGGCGCCGTGGGCGGCGAAGAGCTCCGGGAAGAACGCCTTGATGACGTGGCCGAAGATGATCGGGTCGGAGACCTTCATCATGGTGGCCTTCAGGTGCACCGAGAACAGGACGCCCTCCCGCTTGGCGCGCTCGACCTGCTCGGCGAGGAACGCGTCCAGGGCGGCGGCCCGCATCACCGTGGCGTCGACGACCTCGCCGGCGAGCACGGGCACGGACTCCTTGAGCACCGTGGTGCTGCCGTCCTCGCCGACCAGGCGGATCTGGAGGGTGTCCTCGGAGTCCATGACCACGGACTTCTCGTTGTCGCGGAAGTCGTCCGCGGCCATGGTGGCCACGTTGGTCCGGGAGTCCGCGGACCACTCGCCCATCCGGTGCGGGTTCTTGCGGGCGTAGTTCTTCACCGAGGCGGGGGCGCGGCGGTCGGAGTTGCCCTCGCGCAGGACCGGGTTCACGGCGGAGCCCTTGATCTTGTCGTAGCGGGCGCGGGTGTCCTTCTGCTCGTCGGTCTCCGGCTCGTCCGGGTAGTCCGGCAGGGCGACGCCCTGTTCCTGCAGCTCCTTCACCGCGGCCTTGAGCTGCGGGACGGAGGCGGAGATGTTCGGCAGCTTGATGATGTTGGCCTCGGGCTTCTTCGCCAGGTCGCCGAGCTCGGCGAGGGCGTCGTCGACCCGCTGCTCCTGGGGCAGCCGGTCGCTGAAGGCCGCGAGGATGCGCCCGGCCAGGGAGATGTCCCGGGTCTCGACCTCGACGCCGGCGGTCGAGGCGTAGGCCTCGATGACCGGCTTGAAGGAGTAGGTGGCGAGCAGGGGCGCCTCGTCGGTGCGGGTGTAGATGATCTTGGCCATGTGCGGGCTGTCTCCCATGTCTGTCGACGGATGCGGGTCGGTGTGTCCTGGTGCCAAGATACCCGAGCCCGCGCCCGCCCCGTTGACCGGCGCCCGCCCGAGGGCGCTCCCGGGCACGGCCACGGGCCCGCTCCCCGGGGGGAACGGGCCCGTGGCCGCGGCGGTGCCGGGGCGCCGGCGCGCCGGCGGGATCAGCCCTCGGTGGACTGCGTGGAGCGGGTGCCGTTGACGAGCTCGCCCTCGCCGATCACCCGGTCGCCCTCCTGCCCCTCGTCCAGGGCCTGCTGCTCGCCCTGGCCGGAGACCACCTGGATCTTGCGCGGCTTGGCCTGGGCGGACACCGGGATGGTCACCGTGAGCACGCCGTTGTCGTAGCTCGCGGCGATGTTCTGGATGTCGATGCCCTGGCCGAGGTTGAGCTGGCGGACGAACGAGGAGCTCTGCCGCTCCCGGGTGATCCACTGGACGTCCTGGACCTCGGGCAGCTTCCGCTCGGCCCGGATGGTCAGCAGCTGACCGTCGACGTCGACGTCGACGCTGTCCGGGTCGATGCCGGGCAGCTCGGCCCGCAGGATGTAGCGGTCGCCGTCCCGGTAGAGGTCCATCGGCATCTCCCGCAGGCCCTGGCGGGCGAACAGCGAGGCGGCGAGGCGGTCGAAATCGTTGAACGGCGTGAACATCGTGGCCACGTCCATCATCTCCTCAACTCCATGAGCAGTGCCCTTGACATTTAGTTGAGTCATATCGGCTCAACTGTGCTCGATGATAGCGCCGTCGCGGGGCGAGGTTCAACGGTTGGCGCGGCCGATCGCCCAGGGCGAACCCGGATGCCGGCGGGGTGGTGCGGCCCTCAGCGGCGGTCGTTCGGGTAGTCCACCCCGATCCGTTCCCGGACCCGGTCGAAGAGCTCGACGAGCTCGAGGGAGTCCGCCCACGGCATCACGGGGGACTCCGGCAGCCCCTGCTGGATGCAGCGGGTGGCCTCGCGCATCTCGTAGACGTACCCGGCCCCGGTCACCTCCACCTGCTCCACGACCGGGGCGGCACCTCCGCGCGCGCCGTCGGCGCTCTGCAGCACCAGGGTCGTGGGGCAGTTGATCCGCCCGTCCACGCGCAGCCAGCCGTGCGTGCCGCTGACGGTGACCTGGTGCGGCACGGTGCTGGAGAGGGTGCCGCTCACATGGCCCCGGCCGTGCCCGAAGTCCAGGGTCAGGGCGGTGTCCAGGTCCACGGCCGTGGCGCCCAGCTCGGCCCGCGCCGTCCAGCTCTCCGGGGCGCCCAGCACGGCCCCGGTCCAGGTCAGCGGATAGACCATCATGTCCAGCAGCACCCCGCCGCCGTCGGCGTTGCGGAAGAGCCGGTGGTCGGGGTCCACCGGGCGGCGGGTGCCGATCGAGGCCTCGACCGAGCGGACCCGGCCCAGCCGCCCCGCCCGGATCCAGTGCATCGCCGTGCGGAAGCCGGGGGTCATCCGGGTCCAGACGGCCTCCATGAGGAACACCCCGTGCGCGCGCGCCAGCCCCAGGAGGTCGTGGACCTCCGCGGCGGTCATCGCCAGGGCCTTCTCGCACACCACGTGCTTGCCCGCGCGCAGCAGCACGGACACGTCCCGGTGGTGGTAGCCGTGCGGCGTGGCGACGTAGACCACCTCCACGTCCGGGTCGGCCGCGAGGCGCTCCAGGCCCGTGCTCCCGGCGGTGTTCCCGTACGCCCGCTCCACCCCGTGCCGGCGGGCGAAGTCCTCGGCGCGGTGCTGGTCGCGGGAGCTCACGGCGACGAGCCGGGCGTCCGGCAGGGCGGCGATGTCCGGGACCACCTTCTCGGCGATGTCGGCCGTGCTGACCACGCCCCAGCCGAGCGTGCGGCCGGTCGGCGTGAGCGGGGCGTCCAGGTGGGCCGCGTCGAGGGCGGCGTCGACGAAGGGCGGGAGGGGGGTGGCAGGCATGGGCGCATTCTGCCACGCCTCGCCCGGAGGGACGGGCCCCGGCACCGAACCGAACGACCGTTCGTCGCCTACACTGGCGGCGTGCCCCGGGTCAGCCAGCAGTACAAGGACGAGCGCCGCCGCGAGATCGTCGCGGCCGCCAGCCGCTGCTTCCTGGAGCACGGCTTCGGCGGGGCCTCGATGCACCGGATCATCGCCGCGACGGGCCTGTCCGCGGGGGCGCTGTACAACCACTTCCCGTCCAAGCACGAGCTCGTGGTCGCGTCCGCGCGGGCGGCTCTGGACCGCGTCCTGACGGCGGACGAGGATCCGGCACCGGCCGGGGACGAGGGCACGGCCCGGGCCGCGGCGGGGGAGGGGTCCGGGCGGTCGGCGGGCGCCACCGGCGGGGACCCGGCCGGGTGGGTGGCGGAGCTGCTGGAGCGGCTCGCCGCGGACCCGGCGGCCACGCGGCTGCTGCTGATCACGTGGGGCGAGGCCGTGAGCGAACCGGCCCTGGCCGCGGTGGCCGGCGAGCACCTCGCCCGGGTGCGCGAGCAGGTCGAGGAGCGCTACGGCCGGTGGGCCGCCGAGGAGCTCGGCCTGGGCCCGGACCGCTCCCGGGAGTGGGTCGCGATGTTCGCCCAGGCCATCCTCTCGGTGCTGCAGGGCTACGTGGTGCAGTCGTGCCTGCTGCCCGGATTCGACCACGACGCCTACCTGGACTACGCGCGCACCCTGGCGGCGCAGTGACCGGGCGGCCGGCGTCGGGGCTCAGGCGTTCAGCTGTCGGTGCTCGGCGGAGAGCTGCACGTAGGTCCGGGCGTTGGCGCGCACCTTCTCCCGCTCCGGCCCGGTGAGCTCGCGCCGGACCTTGGCGGGGACCCCGGCCACGAGCGAGCCCGGCGGCACCACGGTGCCCTCGAGGACCACGGCGCCGGCGGCGACCAGGGACCCGGAGCCGATCACGGCCCCGTTGAGGACGGTCGCGTTCATCCCCACCAGGACCTCGTCCTCCACGGTGCAGCCGTGGACCACGGCACCGTGGCCCACGCTCACGCCGGCCCCGATCGTGCAGGGGTGGCCGGGATCGGAGTGGACCACCACGTTGTCCTGCAGATTCGAGCCCGCCCCCAGCCGCACCGGGGAGCGGTCCCCGCGCACCGTGGCACCGTAGAAGACGCCGGAGTCCGGGCCCAGCTCCACGTCGCCGACCACGGTCGCGGTCGGCGCCACGAAGGCGGAGGCGGCGATCCGGGGCGTGTGCCCGGCGTGCGGGAGGACCAGTCCGGTCGGGGCGGGGCGCTGCATGGCCCCAGCGTAGCGGCCGCCGCCGGGGATCCCGCGGCGGCCGGTCCGGCTCAGGCGTGCCGCGACGCCGCCGGGACCGTGCCCAGCGGGTGGCGCTGCTGGATCGCGACCCGGATCTTCTGCCCGCCCTTGAGCACGTACTCGGCCCCGTGCACGTGGATGGTGACGCTGCCGGCCCGCCGCGAGGTGCCCTCGAGCTCGAGCACGTGGTGGTCGATGCAGACGCGGATCACCTGGCCCCGGTAGAGGACGGTGAACTTGACCCGCTCCAGCTGGCTGGGCAGCGCGGGGTCGAACTCCAGCCACTCCCCGCGCACGCGCAGGCCCGCGTAGGCCCGGGTGACGACGTCCACGGAGCCGGCCATGGCGCCGAGGTGGATCCCCTCGCCCGTGGTCCCGCCCTGGGTGTCGTCCAGGTCGATCAGCAGCGCGTCCTGGAAGGCCGACCAGGACCGGTCCGGGTTCAGCCAGGCGAGCACCGAGGCGTTGACCACCCGGGAGAGGGACGAGCCGTGCGAGGACCGCGCGATGTAGAAGTCCACGGTGCGCTCGATCGCGGCGTGGTCCACCTCGTAGCCCATCCGTCCGAGCTCCTCCACGAGGCCGTCGGGGCCGAAGAGGTAGACGAGCATGATCGTGTCCGCCTGCTTGGCGAGCTTGTAGTTGTTGGTCATGTCGCCCTCGTTCTCCAGCAGGAGGTCGAGGCGGCCGATGTTGCGGTACTTGGCCCGGTAGAACTCCCAGTCCAGCTCGTCGAGGTCGTCGTAGCCGTGGAACTGGCTGATGGTGCCGTCCTTGTTGAACGGCACGAACATCCGCTCGGACATCCGCTGCCAGGTCCCCACCTCCTCCGCCGAGAGGCCGAAGCGGGCGGAGAGCTCCTCGCGCTGGTGCTCGACCATGTGGTGGAAGATGTGGGCGCTGTGCCGGAACAGCCAGGCCGCCAGCACGTTCGTGTAGGCGTTGTCCTTCAGCCCACCGCCGTGCTGGCCGCGGGGACCGTCGTGGTACTCGTCCGGTCCCATCACCCCGGCGATGTGGTAGCGGCCGTCCGCGGGGTCGTAGTCGGTCAGGGACGCGAAGAGGCGGGTGATGCCGATGATCAGCTCCGCGCCCTGGCCGGCCAGCCAGTCGACGTCGTCGGTGGTCTCGTAGTAGATCCAGGCGTTGTGGGCGATCGCGAGGCCCACGTGGAACTGCCGCCAGGAGTTGTCGGGCAGCCACCGGTTGGAGTGGTGGTTGAACAGCTCCGGCGGGGTCTCCTCCCGCCCGTCCGACCCGGACTGCCAGGGGAACGCCGCGCCCTCGAGGCCGAACTCCATGGCGCGGTGCTTGGCCATGGGCAGCCGGCGCCACCGGTAGGAGAGCAGCGAGCGCGTCACCTGCGGCTCCCGCAGGTTGACCACCGGCAGGATGTAGAGCTCGTCCCAGAAGATGTGCCCGCGGTAGCCCTCGCCGTGCAGGCCGCGGGCCGGCACGCCGGCGTCGCGCAGCGACATGTGGGGGGCGAGGGTCTGGGACACGTGGAACAGGTGCACCCGCAGGGCCAGCTGGGTGAGGAGCAGCTCGGGGGTCTGCGCCTCGGGGTCCGGGCACACGTCCACGTCGTAGCGGTCCCACAGCAGGGACCACTCGACCTCGTGCGAGGGCAGCAGGCCCCGCACGCCGCTCGGGTTGCGGTCCAGCTCGGCGAGGGCCCCCTCGCGGGGGGAGCCGATCGCGGCGTCGCGGCTGGTGACGACCGCGGTGGTGGAGTCGATGATCACCGGCCGCCCGTCGGCGATGTTGACCTGGTGGCGGCGGAACTCCGTGCCGCCGGGGCGGATCTCCCGGCGCTCCCGCACGTTCTGACCGCCCTCGATCGTGGTGCGCTGCGCGGTGGTGATCTCGATCTTGGACTGCGTGGTGCGCACGTGCGAGAGCAGGGTCTCGTGGTCGTCGGGCAGCGACGTGGACTCGAGGTCCACCAGGTGGTGGTCGTTGAGGTCCTGGTACTCCGCCACCCCCGTGTTGCGGACGCTGGGGTCGATCCCCGTGCGCAGGTGCAGGCGCCCGGAGAAGCCGCGGGCGGTCACGGTGGTCTCCTGCGCGCCCAGGTGCCGGTAGCGCAGCGAGACGAGGCGGCGCTGGACGATCTCCAGGCGGGCGCGGGAGCCGTCCTCCCCGCGGTCGCCGTTGAGGTCGGTCAGCACGAGGGAGCGGATGAGCAGACCGCGGCGCAGGTCCAGCTCGGTGCGCTCCTCGGAGGGGTGCAGCCCGCCCTCGGACCACCAGTCGCCGCCGGAGACCCGCAGGTCCAGGTGCGTCCAGTTGGGCGCGTTGACCATGGACTCGTGCTCGACGTCGCGGCCGCTGAGGTGGCTGACCACCCGGTTGAAGACCCCGGCCAGGTAGTTGCCGGGGTAGTGCACCCCGTTGGCGGAGAACTCGCAGGCCGACCCGCGCACGCCCATGTAGCCGTTGGTCAGGGTCAGCAGCGTCTCCCGCCGGGCCTCCGTCGCCGGGTCGAAGCCCTCGAAGACCAGCTTCCAGGGGTGGTCGCGGCGGGCGCCGAGGTCCAGCTCGCCCACGTCGTTGAGCACGGTCGTGGCGCCGGCCCGGAACAGGTCCCGGCGCTCGCCGTGCCGGCGGATCCCCACCACGGTGCCGAAGCCGCCCGCCGCGGCGGCCTGGACCCCGGACACGGCGTCCTCGATCACCACGGACCGGGCCGGGTCCACGCCCAGCATCCGGGCGCAGGTGAGGAACGTGTCCGGGGCGGGCTTGCCGGGCAGGCCGTGCTCGGCGGCGAAGTGCCCGTCCACGATGATGTCGAAGGAGTCCTGGAGCCCGGCCGCGGCGAGCACCGGGACGCTGTTGCGGCTGGCGGTCACGAGGCCCACCGGCACCCCGGCCGCCCGCAGCCGCTCGATGAGCGCCACGGTCTTCTCGAAGACCCGCACGCCCGTGACCTCCAGGGCCTCCTGGAAGTAGGTGTTCTTCAGCGCCGCCTGGCCCTGCACCGACCACGCCCCCGGGGTCTCGTCGCCCTCGGGCAGGCGGGCGCCGCGGGAGGCGAGCAGGGAGCGGATCCCGTCCTCGCGCCGCCGGCCGTCCACGTAGTGGCGGTAGTCGGCGTCCTCGTCGAAGGCCCGCCGGTCCACCGCCGCGCCCTCCACCGCCGGCTCGAGCCGGTCGTCGGCCAGGATCCCGTCGAAGAGCGTCTTCCAGGCCGCGGCGTGCACGGCGGCGGTGTCGGTGACCACGCCGTCCATGTCGAAGATCACGGCCTCGTGGGGGATGCGGAGCTGGTCGACGGGCTGCGAAGGACCGTCCGAGCCGCCGATGCGGGGCAGGGACGCGGTGAACGGGGCGGTGGGCAGAGCGTTCACGGGGGTTCCTCCGGACGTGGGTGCGGCGTCCGCGGCCCCGGCGGAACCGCACGGAGAAACCCAGCACGCGGCACGCTACGGACCCCGGACGCGGCGTTGCGGGTTCGGCACGGGCTCGGCGCGGCCGTCCGTGCCGACGGTTCCTGACCAGTTCATTAAAGGGCCCCGGGGCGATCGGGGCAAGCCGCCGCCGGCTCAGTCCGCCGCGAGGGGCAGGTGCACGGTGAAGCGCGTCGAGCCCGGCACGCTGCGCAGCCGCACCCGGCCGTGGTGGGCCTGCACGATGGCCTCCACGATGGACAGCCCCAGCCCCACGCCCCCCGAGCCCCCGGCGCGGGCGTCGTCCTCCCGGGCGAAGCGGGAGAAGATGTGCTCCTGGAACGCGGCGCCGATGCCCGGTCCGTCGTCGGCCACCGTGAGCACCGCCTCGTGGCCGGGCCCGGTGCCCAGCGAGGTGGTGACCGTCGTCCCCGCCGGCGTGTGCTGGTGGGCGTTGGACAGCAGGTTGATGAGCACCTGGCGCAGCTGGGCCGGGTCGCCCCGGACGACGACGGGCTCGTCGGGCAGCTCCAGCCGCCAGTCGTGGCCGGGCGCCGTGACCCGCCGGTCGCTGACGGTCTCGACGACCAGCTCCAGCAGGTCGACGTCCTCGGGCACCACGGGACGGCCCTCGTCCAGGCGGGCGAGGAGGAGCAGGTCCTCGACGAGCGCGGTCATCCGCGCGGACTCCGACTCCACCCGGGACAGTGAGCTGCGGCCCTGCTCGCTCATCGGCTCGGTGAGCCGGATCAGCTCGGCGTAGCCGCGGATGCTGGCCAGGGGAGTGCGCAGCTCGTGGCTGGCGTCGGCCACGAAGCGGCGCACCCGCGTCTCGCTGCGCTGCCGGGTGGCCAGGGCGTGGGCGACGTTGTCCAGCATCCGGGAGAAGGCGTGGCCGAGCCGGCCGACCTCGGTGTCCGGGTGGGCCGCCGGGGCGACCGCCGCCACCGGCAGGACCACCTCCCCGCGGTCGAGGTCGAGCTCCGAGACCCGGGTCGCGACGTCGGAGAGCCGCTCCACCGGGCGCAGCGTGCGGCGGATGACCACCAGGCCGAACAGCCCGGTGACGGCCAGGGCCCCCGTGGAGATCGCGGCGGTGCTCGCCCCGAACCGGCGCAGCGTCTGCTCCTTGTCCGCCAGCGGCAGCCCGGTCAGCACGAGCCCCCAGTCCCACGGGTCGTCGACCAGCAGCACCCGGTACCCGCCCACGGTCAGGTCCACGTCCAGGGGCCCCCACTGGGCGCCCCCGTCCTCGTCGGAGCGCGCGCCCAGCTCCTCGACGAGGACCTCGATCCGCTCCCGGTCCTCGTCCCCGAGCCTGTGCCGGGAGCCGTCGGCCGCGAACAGTCCCGCGCGGACCACCTCGTCCTCCACGATCCGGGCGTTGAGCGTCCCGGCGCCCTGCGCGGGGACGTCCATCATGGACTCCAGCTCCTCCGAGGGCCCGGCGGAGGCCCGCACCCCGTACTCGATCGTGCGGTAGGAGGCGTCCCGGACCTGGCGGTCCAGCTGCTCGCCCAGGGACACGTTCAGGGCGGCGTGGCCCAGCACGCCGACCGCGGCGCAGGCGAGCGTCAGCAGCGCGAGCACCGTCAGCAGCAGTCTCGTGCGCAGCTGCAGCGCCCGGACCCGTCCCGTCCTGCTCATCCGGTGCTCACCTCGTGCCCGTTGCGTGCCGGCCCGCGCTCACTCGGCCGGCTTGAGCACGTAGCCGGCGCCGCGGACCGTGTGGATCATGGGGCTGCGGCCGGCGTCGATCTTCTTGCGCAGGTAGGAGATGTAGAGCTCCACCACGTTGGTCTGGCCGCCGAAGTCGTAGCCCCACACCTGCTCGAGGATCTGGGCCTTGCTGAGCACCCGGCGCGCGTTCTCCATCAGGCAGCGCAGCAGGTCGAACTGGGTGGCGGTCAGGGTGATCTCCTCCCCGCCGCGGTGGACCTCCCGGGTGTCCGCGTTGAGCACGAGGTCGCCGACCACGAGCTCGGCGGCGTCCGGGTGGGCGATGCCGGAGCGCTGCACCAGGCGGTGCAGCCGCAGCAGCAGCTCCTCCATGTTGAACGGCTTCGTGACGTAGTCGTCCCCGCCCGCGGCCAGGCCCGTGATCCGGTCCTCCGTGCTGTCCTTGGCGGTGAGGAACAGGGCCGGGACGGCGGGGGCGAACGCTCGGATCCGCTCGAGCAGCTCGACCCCGGTGCCGCCGGGCAGCATGACGTCCAGCACGAGCACGTCGGGGCGGAACCCGCGGGCCTCGGCCACCGCGGCGGCCCCGTCGTGGGCCGAGCGCACCTGCCAGCCGAGCATGGACAGTCCCATGGTGACCATCTGCGCGAGCAGCGGCTCGTCGTCGACGACGAGGGCGCGCACCGGGGCGCCGTCCGGGTGCCGCAGGCGCGGCAGATCGACGGCGGTGGGCCGCTGCACGGGCTCGGTCACGGCACTGCTCTCCTCACTGGACGGGACCTCGATACGACGGGGCCTCGAGGGGACGGGGCCCCCGGGGCGGGTTCTCCGGGAACGGGGCTCCACGGCCGGCGGGCGGCGGCCCGGCGGTCCGCGGAACGCCTCCAGCGTAGCTCCGCGGCCCCGGCGCACCGCGGTGCGCCGGGGCTTCACAGGCGGGGCACAGGAACGGGATAAGGCGCCCACATCCCGGCCTGCTGGACTGGGGCAGCGACGGGCCCCGGGCCCGGAGCCGGCGGGCAGGGGGCCCGCCGGCCCACCGCGAGAGGGGAACCACTGCCATGCCGCACACCCACCACCCGGCCGAGGACACCCCGGCCGGGCAGGTCCCGGCCCGCGGGCCCGCCCCGGCACGGGGCGCCGCACGGCGCCTGGTCGGGGTCGACGCGGCCCGCGGGATCGCCCTGCTCGGCATGATGTCCGTGCACATCCTGCCCTCCTGGGACCCGGAGACCTTCGAGGCGACCGCGCAGTGGACGGTCTTCTCCGGGCGCGCCGCGGCGCTCTTCGCCTTCCTCGCGGGAGTCGGACTGGCGTTCACCTCCGGCGGTCGCCGCGTGCACGAGGGCCGGCGCAGGACGGGGGACCGGGTGGGGCTGCTCGTGCGGGCGCTGCTCATCGCCGTCCTGGGCCTGCTCATCAACCAGACCTCCCCGGACGACCCGCCCGCCTACAACATCCTCGTCTACTACGGGGTCTTCTTCCTGCTGGCGATCCCGTTCCTGCACCTGTCCGCGCGCGCCCTGCTGGCCTGGGCCGCCGGGTTCGCGGTGCTCGGCCCCGTGCTGATCCACGCGCTGGGACCCGTCCTGCCCGGGTTCGACAGCTACAACCCGACCGTGGCCGACGTCCTCACCGCGCCGGGAACCACCCTGGCCCAGCTGCTGCTGACCGGTTCCTATCCGGCGCTGACGTACCTCGTGTACCTCCTGGCCGGTCTGGCCGTCGGCCGGCTGCCCCTGGCGGAGCGGCGCACCCAGCTGGGCCTGCTGGTGGGCGGCGCCGTGCTGGCGGCCGGCGCCGCGCTGGTCTCGTGGCTCCTGCTGCACCCTCTCGGCGGCATGGAGCGGCTGCTCGACGCGAGCCCGTTCCTGGGCCGGGAGGACGTCCAGGACATCCTCGTCTGGGGGCCGGACCCGGTGCTGCCCACGTCCACCTGGTGGTGGCTGGCGGTCGACGGACCGCACACCAACACCCCGCTCGCGCTGCTGGGCGGCGTGGGCACCGGCGCCCTCGCCCTGGGCCTGTGCCTGCTCGTCGCCCGCCGGGCGGAGGCCCTGCTCCTGCCGCTGGTCGCGGCCGGTTCGATGACCCTGACCCTCTACTCGGCCCACCTGCTCGCGCTGAACCTCGAGGTGCACTACGAGCAGCCCGTCCTGTGGTTCCTCGTGCAGGCCGCCGCGGCCGTCGGGTTCGCGGTCCTGTGGCGCCGGAGCCGGGGCCAGGGCCCCCTCGAGCGGGGCGTGAGCAGGGCCTCGCACGCCGCCCGAGACCGGGTGCTCGGCGATCGCCTAAACTCGTAGGCGATCCACCCTGGTCCCCACCCGAGGAGCGGCATGTCCACGAGCTCGATCCAGTCCGTCACCAACCAGCCTCTCACCGAGGTCGACCCGGAGGTCGCGGCGGCCATCGCCGACGAGCTCGGACGCCAGCGCGGCACCCTCGAGATGATCGCCTCCGAGAACTTCGCCCCGCGCGCGGTGCTCGAGGCGCAGGGCTCGGTGCTGACGAACAAGTACGCCGAGGGCTACCCCGGCCGCCGCTACTACGGCGGCTGCGAGCACGTCGACGTCGTCGAGAACCTCGCCCGTGACCGCGCCACCGCGCTGTTCGGCGCCGAGCACGCCAACGTCCAGCCGCACTCGGGCGCCCAGGCGAACACCGCCGTGATGCAGGCCCTGATGCAGCCCGGCGACAAGCTCATGGGACTGTCCCTGGCCCACGGCGGCCACCTCACCCACGGCATGAAGCTCAACGTCTCCGGCAAGCTCTACGAGATCGCCGCCTACGAGGTCGACCCCGACAGCTACACGATCGACATGGACAGGGTCCGGGAGCAGGCTCTCGCCGAGCGGCCGCAGACCATCGTGGCCGGCTGGTCCGCCTACCCGCGCGAGCTCGACTTCGAGGCCTTCCGCTCCATCGCCGACGAGGTCGGCGCCAAGCTGTGGGTGGACATGGCCCACTTCGCCGGGCTCGTGGCCGCGGGCCTGCACGCCAACCCGGTCCCGCACTCCCACGTGGTGACCTCCACCGTGCACAAGACCCTCGCCGGTCCCCGCTCCGGGGTGATCCTCACCACCGGTGAGCTCAAGAAGAAGATCGACTCCGCCGTCTTCCCGGGCCAGCAGGGCGGGCCGCTGATGCACGCCATCGCGGGCAAGGCCGTGGCCTTCAAGATCGCCGCCACCGAGGAGTTCCGCGCGCGCCAGGAGCGCACCGTCGAGGGCGCCCGGATCCTGGCCGAGCGGCTCACCGCCGCCGACGTCGCCGAGGCCGGGGTCTCCGTCCTGACCGGCGGCACCGACGTGCACCTGGTGCTGGTTGACCTGCGCAACTCGCAGCTCGACGGCAAGCAGGCCGAGGACCTCCTGCACGAGGCCGGGATCACCGTCAACCGCAACGCCGTGCCGTGGGACCCGCGCCCACCGATGGTCACCTCCGGGCTGCGGATCGGCACTCCCGCCCTCGCCACCCGCGGCTTCGGCGCCCCCGAGTTCGAGGAGGTCGCCGAGATCATCGCGACCGCGCTCAAGCCCGGCGCGGACGTCGCCGCCCTGCGCGCGCGCGTGGACAAGCTCGCCGCCGACTTCCCGCTCTACGACGGCCTCGAGGAGTGGTGAGCGTGGGCGCGCGCACCCTCGACGGGCGGGCCGCCTCCGCGGCCATCAAGGCCGAGCTCGCCCAGCGCGTGGCCGCGCTGGCGGAGCAGGGCGTCACCCCGGGCCTCGGCACGGTGCTCGTGGGCGACGACCCCGCCTCCCACTCCTACGTGGGCGGCAAGCACAGGGACTGCGCCGAGGTCGGGATCTCCTCGATCCGCCGCGAGCTGCCCGCCGAC
Organism: Kocuria sp. SM24M-10; assembly: GCF_001027955.1. Taxonomy (NCBI): domain Bacteria; kingdom Bacillati; phylum Actinomycetota; class Actinomycetes; order Micrococcales; family Micrococcaceae; genus Kocuria; species Kocuria sp. SM24M-10. The sequence goes on from NZ_LDNX01000157.1 coordinate 45,865, forward strand.
GTCTCCCAGGAGGACCTCGAAGCGGTCATCGACGAGCTCAACGCCGACCCGGCCTGCACCGGGTACATCGTCCAGCTGCCGCTGCCCGGCCACCTGGACACCAACGCGATCCTCGAGCGCGTCGACCCGGACAAGGACGCCGACGGGCTGCACCCGACCAACCTCGGCCGGCTCGTGCTCAACGTCTCCGACCCGATGGCCTCCCCGCTGCCCTGCACGCCCAACGGCATCGTGGAGCTGCTGCGCCGCCACGACGTGGACCTCGCCGGCCGGCACGTGCTCGTCGTCGGCCGCGGTGTGACCGTCGGGCGGCCCATGGGACTGATCCTGACCCGCCGGGAGATCAACGCGACGGTCACCCTCGCCCACACCGGCACGAAGGACCTCGACGCGCTGCTGGCCCAGGCCGACGTCGTGGTGGCCGCCGCCGGGCGCCCGCACATGATCGGCGCGGACGCCCTCAAGGACGGGGTCGTGCTGCTGGACGTGGGGGTCTCCCGCGTGGAGGACCCGGAGACGGGGAAGAAGCGGCTCACCGGCGACATCGACCCGGCGGCCGCCGAGAAGGCCTCCTGGATCTCGCCGAACCCCGGCGGCGTCGGCCCCATGACCCGGGCCATGCTGCTGCTCAACGTCGTGGAGGCCGCCGAGCGGCACGCCGGCGCCCGCTGAGCACCGGCCCAGGGCCGGAGAGCACTTCGTGCAGCGGGCCGGCGGCACACGACGACAAATCACTCATCCTGCGGTAGCCGCGGGCGCGTCCCGGACGCCTCCCGTGCTGGGGCGTCCATGGTGCGGACGCCCCAGCACATGGGCCGCCCCTGCACGCGGGTTCGACCGGTGCGGTGGCCCTCGTGGCGCCGTCACCGCGCGCGAACGGCGGCTCGAACCCCTGCCGGGTGAGCCACAGCCACATGTTGCCACCCGGGATGTCGTCTCATGTGGGGATAAGCCGGTCAAAAGTGCTGGTGAAAACCGGACTGTGTCATTCTGCGATTGGCAGATCCGTTTGCTCCCGCATATTCTTCGGGTGATCCGTGCGATCGGCTGCTTCTCTTCCGGGGCGCTGCCGTCGCACCAGGAAGGACCTGCGGGGGCAGGTCGTTCACACCGGGGGGTAAACCATGAATCATCGCACTCTGTCCAACGCCGGTTCCGTTGCGGGCCGCGAACCCGCTGCCGCACGGAAATGGGCACGAACGAGCGCGCTCGCCTTGGCCCTGCTACTCGCGGGCCCCGTGGCACAGGCGACCACCACGCCCGCGGATGCCGCGGTCGCCAAGGCGGTGAACCCGAAGATCGACCTCCGGGTGCTCGTCGTCTCCGACGGTTCCGAGATGATCACCGCCTACCAGGACCGTCTCACCCGGGAAGGAATCCCCTTCCAGGTGCTCGACCTCAACCAGTCCGGCCGGCCGGTCCTCAACGACGCCTACCTCACCACCGTCGACGCGGAAGCTCCGCACGCGAAGTTCCAGGGCGTGATCATGCCGAACTCGGCGCCCGCGGGGCTGGCCCAGGCTGAGCTCACGGCCCTGCACGAGTACCAGGCGCGGTTCGGCGTCCGCCAGATCAGCGCCTACGTGTGGCCCAGCGCACAGCACGGGATGAACGCGCCCACCTACTCCGGCAAGGTCGACGGCTTGAACGCGACCGTGACCGCAGCCGCGAAGACCAAGGCGAACGGCCACGGCTACCTCAAGGGCACGGTGAAACTCGACAACATCGACCCCACCGTGGACGAGTCCTACGGCTACCTGGGGACACCGGCGACCACGCCCGGAGTGACCGTGACGCCCCTCGTCACGGCGACCGTTCCCGGTACCTCGACCCAGGGCGTGCTCAGTGGCGTGTTCAACGACGGCTCGCGCGAGGAACTGTTCAACACCTACGCGTCCAACCAGTACCAGCAGCACTTCCAGGTGCTCAGCCACGGCCAGCTCGAGTGGCTGACCCGCGGGGTGCGCCTGGGCGAGTACGCCAACTGGTTCTCGGTGCACTCCGACGACGTCCTGATGGCCGACGCTCTGTGGAACATGGCGGGCAACTGCACCTACGGCGACGACTGCGACGAGACGCAGTACCCGTCCGACGCCCCGGGCACCACGGCCCGCATGGTGGCCAGCGACGTGACTTATCAGCGCAACTGGGAACAGAACTGGGCCTTCAAGATCGACAACACCTACAACGGCGCCGGTACCGCCCAGTACCTGGAGGAGACCAACACCACCTCCGATCCACTGCTCAACGCGTACAAGAAGAACGCGAGCGCCTTCCGCTGGATCAACCACACCTACACCCACCTGAACCTGGGGTGCGAGAAGATCTACGGGTCCCTCGGAACCTGGGTCTGCGCCACCAATCCGGACGGATCCGTCAAGTGGCAGCCCCAGGCGACCATCACCGACGAGATTGCTGCCAACAAGACCTTCGGAGACACCCACGGGCTGAGGTACGAGCCCAACGCCCTGGTCACGGGCGAGCACTCGGGCCTGCGGGCTCTGCCGCAGGTCACCACCGACAATCCGAACCTGGCGCCCTCGCTCGCCGCCACGGCGGTCAAGTGGATCGCCTCGGACGCGTCGCGCGAGAAGGAGCAGCGGGCCGTGGGCTCGGCGCTGACCGTGCCGCGCTACCCGATGAACATCTACTACAACACCGCCACCCGGGCGCAGGCGGTCGACGAGTACAACTGGATCTACACCTCCCGCGCGAACGGGGGGTCCGGCATCTGCGAGGACAACCCGGGGACCACCACCTGCATCGCGCCGCTGTCCACCACCACCGGGTTCCAGAACTACATCGTGCCGATCGAGACCCGGATCGCGCTCGGCCACGTGGTGGGCAACGACCCGAGGCCGCACTTCGTGCACCAGTCCAACCAGACCCAGGATCGGATCATCTACCCGGTGCTGCAGACGATCCTCACGCAGTACCGGAACACGTTCGCGGCCAACACCCCGGTGCTCAACCCGACCCAGACCATGGCCGGCTCCGAGCTGCTGGAGCAGAGCACCTGGCGCAACGAGCAGGATGCCACGGCGTTCTACTGGAAGGGCCAGGTGCGGGTCGCCGCCACGGGTGACGGCGCGTCCGTGCCGGTGTCGCTGCCGGACGGCGCCACGAAGAACGGCACGGCGCTGCCGGCGACCTACGCCGGCAAGGACACGGACCGGGTCACCGTGCCCGCCGGCGGCTCCGTGACCTACTCCGTGGGCACGCTCGGCTGGGGAACGGGTGCGGCCACCACGGTCGAGGCGCCGAACACCTTCAGCGATACGAGCATCCCGACGGGTCCGTCCACCACGGAGATCGAGCCGAATCCGGTGGTTGCGCCGGAGGAAACGGCTGTCGCCGCGGGATAGGAGCCGCGAGCACGCGGTGGTGGCCGGGGCGCTGGGGGGCGCGCCGGCCACCAGCGCCCAGGGCCACCGTCAAGGGGGCGGTCGGTCGCACTGCTAAGGGGGAGCAGAAGATGCGGATAGCAATGCTGACAGAAGGGACGTACCCGGTGACCACCGGGGGCGTGAGTACATGGTGCGACCAGCTCGTGACGGGCATGGACGAGCACGAGTTCGAGGTCACGGCGATCGTGGCCACGGGGCGGGAACCGGTCGTGTGGACCGTTCCCGCCAATGTCCGGGCAGTGCGGAGGGTCCCGATGTGGGCAGACTGGCCGACCCCACTCCGGCTGCGGACGGCAGGCCGGAAGAAGGCCGAGGTGCTGCTCGACACGATGTGGGACGCCGCGCTGGGCCAGGACGTCACGGCAAACCACGAGCGCTTCGGCGAGGCGCTCCGGGGACTGACCGAGATCTCCGCGACGGTCCCGATCGGCCGGCTACTGGCAGCCAAGGGCTCTGTCCCGGCGCTGCTGGCCGCGTGGAGCTCGCAGCAGGTGCCGGAGGGCGCCCGCCCGCTGCACGTGGGCGAGGCCGTGCTGGCCTGCGGCCTCGTGGACCGGGTGCTGGCGTTGCTCGACACCCGGCTGGGGGACGTGGATCTCGTCCACGCCACCGGCAATGGACCGTCCGCCCTCGTGGGCCTGGCCCACATGTGGCGCACCGGCACCCCCGGCATTCTCACCGAGCACGGCGTCTACCTGCGCGAGCGCTACCTGGCGATGAGCGAGTCCTCGCTGCCGTGGTCGGTGCGGCGTGCGGTGATGGCGTTCACCTCCGCCCTGTGCCGGCTCGCCTACCGCCAGTACCCCAAGATCCTGCCCGTCAACCGCTTCAACGCCCGCTGGGAGCAGCTGCTCGGGGCCACAGAGGCACAGGTCGAGACCATCGTCAACGGCGTGGACCCGGCGACCTTCACGGCCGTCGACTCCGAACCGGCCGTGCCCACCATTTCCTTCGTGGGCCGGATCGACCCGCTCAAGGACCTCGAGACCCTGATCCGCGCATTTGCCCTGGTCCGGCAAGAGGTGCCCGCCGCCCGGCTGCGGCTCTTCGGCCCGGTGCAGCGGTCCAACCTCGCCTACCAGCAGCACCTGCAGACTGTCGCCGATGAGCTCGGTCTCGGTGACAGCCTCACCTGGGAGGGTCCGTCCGCCGGCAGCCGCCCTGCCATCGAGGCGGGCAGCATCGTGGCGCTGTCCAGCATCTCCGAGGGCCTGCCCTTCACCGTCGTCGAGGCGATGATGTGCGGCCGTGCCACCGTGAACACCGACGTCGGCGGGGTTTCGGAGTGCCTCGACGACGAGCAGCGCACCGGTCGGCTGGTTCCGGCCCGCAACCCGCGTGCCTTCGCCGACGCGTGCGTGGAGCTGCTCCAGGACGACCTGCTCCGACGCCGGACCGGGCGGCTTGCCCGGCAGCACAGCCTTGCGAAGTTCGATCTGCGGGTGTGCCTGGACAACTACCGCCAGGCGTACGCGCGAGCGGCCGTCTCGGAAGAGGGGCTTCCGCTCACCACGGTCGGAGGCGCACACGCCGACGACGGAGCGGCCGACATGCTGGCATCCCCTGAAGAACATGCAGGTCTGGTCGTGGTCAGCGCGACCCGTCCGCTGAGTGACCTCGACCGAGTCGGCTAGGACGGAGACGGAAATGCAGCCCAACACGCAACCTCTGCCGGAGAGGCCGGTCATCTCGCCCCGCGCCGTGCCGGAGGAGTTCGACGGCGACGGAGGTCAGGTCGTCGATCTCTTCGACGCCGCGGCCCGGATCGAGTCCCGCGGATACAGTGATCGCTCCGTGGCCCGGACCTACGGCTACGACTCGGTCTTCGACCTCGCCGGTGACGTCGTCGACCACGGCCCGCGCCACCGCGCCGAGGACAGGTCCCCGTCGGTCGCCTACTCGATGACCAAGGCATGGATGCGTGCGGCGCTGCTGGTCCTCGGAGCCGTGCTCGCCGCCCTCGTGCAGGCGCAGCTCGGTGCCGGGTCCCGCGAGATGACCCTGGCCGGTTGCTCCGGATGGATCCTCGGCCAGGCCGTTGCCGGCATGACGTGGTACCGACTGCGCTTCGATTCGAAGGAGCGTGCCGCTCGTTGCGGGGAGGTCGTCGCAATCGTCTGTGCGGCTGCAGCGCTGACTGCGGCCTTCCTGCTGCTCCTGACCGGCGTGCTCGGAGCTGCGGGTTTCGGGCTGGTTCTCGGCTGGGTGGCCTACGCGCTGGCGGTCTCCCTGCTGACGGTGCTCGACAAGGTTGCCGTCCCGCTGGCGGTGATGATGGTGGCGGTCGTGCTGCAGACCACCACGTGGCTGATCACCCCACAGGGGGGTGGGTCGACCGGCTTTCTCGCGGTGCTCCCGGCGATCACAGCCGTCGTGGCGGTCGTCGGCTACACCGTCCGGCTGACGAGGGGTCATGCCGAGACGGGCACGCCCGAGATCCGCGATCTTCGTGGTGTCGCCGTTCCGGTCGCCCAAGCGATGCTGCTGGCCTCCGCCCTCGTGGTCGCGCTCTCCGCGGTCCCGGCCAGCCACGGCACGGCATTCGTGGCCACGGCCGTGCTGCTGGTGGCTTGCACCGACCCCGGCATCGTGGCCCTGCGCAGCCGTCTGTCCTGGTTCGCCCACCGCTCCACTTCCCTGCTGTGGTCCAGACGGTTCGCTTGGGGGTTGGCGTCCGCTGCCGCTCTGCTCGTGGCCCTGCTCGCCGCCCTGCTCGTGGTCGCGGTCGTGGAAGTGACAGGGGCGTCGTCCGAGCAGATCACCACGACCGTCGTCGGCACCGTGCTGTTCTCCGTGCTGGCCACGCTCTCCTCCGTGCACACGGCCTTCGGATCCCCGTTCAGGGGGCTGGTCCCGGCAGGGCTCGCCCTGGTCGTCATGCTGGCGTTCGCGGCGATGTCCGGGGCCGCCGTCGCCGTGATCAGCGCTGTTGTGTGCCTCATCGCCCTGACCCTGCTCATGCAGCAGTTCTCGGACGCGAGGGTCTTCGCATGAGTGGCTCCACCACGACGCGGGTGGGCATCCCGTGGTACGTCCATCCCGCCCAGGATCCGGAGGCCTGGGAGCGCCTGGCAGCGGAGTTCTCCGGGGCGAACGGCATCACCGACGGGTTCGTCGTGGTGAACGTCCATGACGGCCCGGGTTGCGAGGACGACCCGTACTACGCGCTGCCCCTGTCCGACTTGGCTGCCAGGGCTCCTGGTCTGGTGCTGCTCGGCTATGTCGACCTGGACTACGGGCGCCGTGGGCTGTCCGAGGTGTGCGAGGACGCCGCCGCCTGGCGGCGACGCTACGGGATCGACGGAGTGATGCTCGACCGCTTCCCCTCGGGCCGCGAGCCGGTGGACGTGACCGGCGCCGCTCTGCGCGCGGTGGCGCGGCTGCGGGCCGACGGTGCCGGTCCCGTGGCAGGGAATCCCGGGGTCGTCCCCGTTCCCGAGGTCTCCCGGGCCCTCGATGTCACCTGCGTGTTCGAGGGCACCGGCGCGGACTACCTCAAGCACCGCGAGGAGTTGCCCGGGCTCCCCGGGGCCTGGCACCTCGTGCACAGCTGCACGCCGGACGAGCTGCGCTCCGCCCGCGCGTGCGCGGCGCCGAGCGGGGCCGAGTACGCGTTCGTCACAGCCGGCGGCCTGCCGCACCCGTGGAACGGGTTCGGCTAGGACGATCCGGGGTGAGGCACCGGGCGGCCGTCACCGCGGTCCTGATCGTCGTGGCCATCGTGGCAGCCGATGTCACGGTCGTCCTTCCCCCCCCCCCGGCCGATCGTCACTCACCGCACCCGGACCCGGAGGCCGGGGCTCAGGCAGAACGCTGGATCCCGACGCCGGGCGTGCAGTGGCAGTGGCAGCTCTCCGGAACCCCGTCGGTCGAACCCGGAGTGGATGTCTACTGAAGGGACGGTCGCGGAACGTCGGAGACTGCCGTGCGGACTTCCGGAAACAGGGCAAGCGGACGATCTGCCATCTGAGCGCGGGGACTCTCGAGACCTGGCGTCCGGACGCCGGCCGGTTCCCCGAGGAAGTCGTGGGCAAGGCCATGGAGGAGTGGAACGAGGAGCTCTGGCTGGACGTGCGCCGGCCGGACGTGCTGCTGCCGATCATGGCAACGCGCATGGACGAGTGCGCGGAGAAGGGCTTCGACGCGGTGGAGCCCGACAACGTGGACGGCTACGGCAACGACACCGGTTATCCGCTGCTCGCGGAGGACCGGAGGCGGCACAACCGGGCCGTTGCGCAACTGGCGCACGAACGCGGTCTCGCGGTGGCGCTGAAGAACGACGTGGACCAGATCGCGGAGCTCGACCCCGACTTCGCCTTCGCCATCAACGAGGAGTGCTTCGCCTACGACGAGTGCGAGGCCTACGAGCCGTTCACAACCGCCGGCAAGGTCGTGTTCGACTTGGAGTTCGAGGACGTTCGGGACTCGTGCGAACGAGCGCAGGAGTTGGGGATCACCTCCATGCGCAAGCACATGGACCTGGGTGCTGGGCGCCAGGACTGCAGAATGTCGTCGCGGGAGCCGGAGACGAACCGGTGCGCATGGGCGATCGTGCCCGGCCCGAAGGACCCGGTCGTCGCTCCAGGACACCGGGCGGAAAGCTGTGCACGCGGTCCTGCCCGCCGATCCGGATCCGACGTCCGCTGCGGTACCGGCATCCCGGTCCGACCGGCCGAACATCCGGCCGCCGCGCGCTGGCGTCAACGGTTCCATCGGCACGAGCGCTGACACGGGCGGGGTCCAGATCACGGCGGAACCGGGGCACTGATGGTTCCGCGTCCCGACGTGGCGGGAGGTGCGTCGGGAACGCACGTATCCGCCTTCAGAACGACAGGGGTCATGGTTCGTAAAACCCGGGGGGTTGTCCACATTTGCGGGGACGAATTCGCCACGTACGGCCGGTGTGCCTCTGCCCAACTCGGCCATGCGCAGAAACCGGTGCAATGACTCCGTAGTCTGCTGTGAAGCCGCTGGGGCGTCCCGGAGGGGAAACCACGAGCTTTCCGGCCCGTGCGACATCGACAGGATCAGCAGAACGCCGTGGAAAGGGGGGCACATGGTCAGGCCTTCTCACCGAACCGTACGAGGTCGGACGGCGTGGTGGACGTGGCCCACAGCTCTCGCCGGCGCACTCGTCCTCTCGGGCCCGGCAGGTCAGGCCGCCACGATCCCCGCGGATCCAGCGCAGGTGGCACTCGGCGGCGGCGTGACGAGGTGGGCCGATCCCAGGATCGACCTTCGCGTCCTCCTGGTGACGGACGGTTCCGACACGTCGACGGCATACCAGGACCGCCTCTCGCGCGAAGGAATACCCTTCGACGTCCTCGACCTCCACGACCGGGAACGGCCCAAGCTCGACGAGGCCTACCTGACCACTGAGGATCCACAGGCCCCGCACGGCAAGTACAACGGAATCATCCTGCCGTCAACTGCCCCGGAGGAACTGTCCACGGACGAGCTGGACTCCCTGCACCGCTACGAATCCTCCTTCGGAGTGCGGCAGATCAGCGCCTATGTCCTGCCCGGCGCCGAACACGGCATGCGACCACCGCACTATTCGGGTGAGGTCGACGGCATGAAGGTGCACATCTCCGAGATCGCCAGGACGGGCGACTTCGGCTACCTCCGGCCCACGGTCGCACTGGACGACACCGACGCCGCAGTGTCCGAGTCCTACGGCTACCTCGCTGAGGCCGAGGACCCCGAGAGCCCTGCGGTCGTCCCGCTGGTCACAGCCACCGTTGCAGGCTCCGGCAGGGTGGGAGTCCTGACCGGCATCCACAGAGACGGGACCCGCGAGGAGCTGTTCAACACCTTCGCATCGAACCAGTACCAGCATCACTTCAACGTGCTGGCCCACGGTCAGCTCGAGTGGCTCACGCAAGGCGTCCACCTGGGGCACTACGGCCACTACTTCTCGGTGCACTCCGACGATGTCCTGATGGCGGACGCTCAATGGACTTCGAAGGCGAACTGCACCTACGCCCACGACTGCGAGGAACGCGTTGCTGCGGACGTGCCCGTACCCGTCGCTCGGATGACCGTTGCGGACGTGGACCACCTGCGGTCCTGGCAGAGGAGGTGGAACTTCCCGGTCGACCTCGCCTTCAACGGAGCCGGCTCCGAGAAGGAGGCTGCTCCGGGCGGTCGTTCGGATTCCCTGCTGACCGCGTTGCGCAGGAATGCCTCCGAGTTCCGGTGGATCAATCACACGTACACGCACCGCCATCTGGGTTGTGTGTCCTCCGGTGGCTCTCCGGGGCCGGCGAACTGCGCGCCCGACGACACCGGCGCCGGGGAATACGTGGCGCAGGAGGTCATCCTCGAAGAGATCACCGCGAACATCGACTTCGCGGCCCGGTCGTCCATACCTCTCGACGCGAGCTCGGTGGTCACCGGAGAGCACTCCGGGCTGAGGTCCCTGCCGGACCAGCCGGAGGACAACCCGCACCTGGCCTCGGCCCTGGCGGATGCGGGTATCGCCTGGATCGCCTCGGACGCGTCCAGGGAGAAGGAGCAGCGCGCTCTCGGCCCGGCGCTGACCGTCCCGCGATATCCGATGAACATCTTCTACAACGTCAGCACCGAAGCTCAGCAGGTGGACGAGTACAACTGGATGTACACGTCCCGAGCCGACGGTGGCTCCGGAATGTGCGAGAGCGGCCCGGGGCCGGGCGCCTGCATCGCGCCTTTGCCCATCGACACCGGATTCGCGAGCCACATCGTCCCGACCGAGGCCCGTGTCGCGCTCGGCCATGTTCTCGGCAACGATCCGAGACCGCACTACGTGCACCAGTCGAACCAGACGGGCGAACGGATCCTGTATCCGGTGCTCGAGGAAGTGCTCAGCTCCTACCGCAGCGTCTTCGCGGACAGCGCGCCGTTGCTGGTACCGACGATGGCCGAGGCGGGGACCGTGCTCCGGAATCAGTCCGCCTGGAGTCGGGAGAACGCCGCCACGGGCGTCTACTGGATGGGCAAGGTGTATCTCTTCGCCCATGAGGACGCCGTCGTTCCCCTGTCGCTGCCGGTGGGGGCCGCCGTCAGCACGGCCGGCGTCCTCGGTACATACGCGCACAAGGCCACGGGCTGGCTGCCCATGGACGGTGGATCGGCCACCACCATCACTTTGGGAGGGCACAGGTACGCGGAGACGGAACCTTCGGTGACCGAGACGCCGCACGGGTCCACTGAGGCCGGTGTGCCGGGCGAGCCGGACACGACAGCGAAACCACCGGTGCAAGCCATCGCCATCAGGGAACCGCCCGGCCCGCGTGGGGAGCTCCAGGGCACCGAGGACGGCTCAGGAGGTGACCCGGACAGCGAATGACGTTGCGAAGTACAGGGTTCAGGCGCGCGGGGGCGCGCTTGAGGGCAGCCGCCTTCGGCCTGGCGCCATGGTCGACGTGCGGTGGAGCAATTGACAGGGAAAGTGATACATGCGCGTGGCCATGCTGACAGAAGGCACTTATCCGGTGTCCATGGGGAGGGAGCACGTGGTGTGATCAGCTCATCACCGGGATGCCGGAGCACAAGTTCGAGGTCACGGCCATCGTGGTCACCGGGCAGGAGCCGGACGTGTGGAATCCGCCGCCCAATCTCATCCACCGCGCACCGGGTGCCCATGTGGGGTACCTGGCCGACGCCGTTGCGCCTCACAAGTGCTGACAGGCGACGGGCCGAGCAGCTGCTCGATGCGATGCGGGGCGCGGTGCTGGCGCCGGACAGTGTTGCCAGCCACGACCGATTCGCTGCGATTCTCCGTGAACTGCGGACATCTCCCGGACGATGAGCATCGCCCGGGTGCTGGCCACCAAGGTGTCTGTGCCCTCCCTGCTGGCGGCGTGGGAAGACCAGCAGGTCCCTGCCGGCCAGCACCGCTCCACGGCGGTGAAGCGGTGCTGGTCTGTGGCCTCGTGGACGTGGTCCATGCGACAGGCAACGGTCCGTCAGCGCCGGTCGGCCCCGTCCACATGTGGCGGACCGTAGCTCCGGGTGTGATGAGCGAGCACGAGGTCCACCTTCGTGAACGGTATCTGGCTCTGGGCAGGACTGAGATGCCGTGGGCCGCCCGCCGCGCCATCATGGCCTTCGTGGCCGCCCCGTACAGGCTGCCGTACCGCGAATACCCGAAGGCCACGCCGGTCAGCCGAGTGAGTGCACGGTGGAAGAAGCTACCGGGTGCCGGCGACGGCCAGCGGGAGACCATCGTGAACGGGGTGGACCCGGCCATGTTCACGGCGGTGGAGTCCGAACCGGCCGTACCCACCGTCTCCTCCGTGGGAGGCATCGATCCGCTCAAGGATCTGGGCACGTTCGCCCGTGCCTTCGCGCTCGTACGCCAAGACATTCCCGAGGCGCGCCTGAGGCTGGCCGGACCTGTGCAGCCGTCCAACGTGCCGTACAAATCGGAGATGGTGGCCCTGGCCGAGCGAGCTCGGCGTCTCCGAACCGCTCAGCTGGGAGGACCCGTCCGCTCTGCAGGTGTGTCTCGAGAGATACAGCAGCGAGTACGCCCGAGCTCTTGCGGAAGCACAGACAGGGGGCCGCGCCGCAGTGCAGCCCACCGTCGAAAGAGCGGTGTCAGAGCGTGACATCGACGATGATCTTCCAGGACGACGGTTGGCCCGACGGCGGACCGCGGCCTGCGCGACCGATACCCCAGAAGTTCGACGGCGACGATGAGGCGGTCGACCTGTTCGACGCGACAGCGCGGATCGAGGCCCGAGGTTACAGCGATCGCATCGTGCACGGGAAGTACGTACGGCTATGAGTCGGTGTTCGATCTGGCGCGGGACGTCCTGGCCGGCCGCGCACGGGTGAGGACACCCGAACGCCAGGCGTCGAGCGCTCTGCCGGTGCGCAAGGCCTGGAGGCGCGCGGCGTCGCGGGCAGCGGCGCTGTGCTGACGGGGACCGTGCAGGCCCAGTCGGGCGTGGATTCCACAGAGGTGATCATGGCCTGGTGCGCCGGGTGGATGCTCGGCGAAGCAGTCGCAGGCATCACGTGGTACCGCCTCCGCTCCCACTCGATCGACCGCACCGCCTGCTACGGAGGCGCGGTGGCCCTCACCGTGCTGCCCTGGCCCTGACCGTCGCGCTCGTCCTGCTGCCCGGGGACTTCCTCGGTGCCCCGGGATTCCGCCCGGTGGTCGGGTGGGAGGCGTACGCCCTCTCCGTGTCGTTGCTGACCGTCAGAGAACGGTTCCGGCCGGCACTGGCGGTCATGTGCGCTGCCGTGCTCCTGCAGGCGTCAGTGTGGGCGGTCAGCGGTTCGAGGACCGCTCACCGTGATGCCCGCCACCGTAGCCATCACGGTCAGCGTGGTGTACACGGTGAGGACAGTGCGTTCGCGAAGGAGGGCCACCACCCCGGGTTCTCGGACCTGCGCGGGATAGGTGTTCCCATGGCTCAGGCCGTTCTGCTGGCCGGTGCGCTCGTCCTCGCGCCCTCCCTCGTGCCGGTCAGCCACGGCACAGCGTGCGTGGCGACGGCCGTGCCGGCAGGCAGTGGCGGTCACCGACCCGGGCATCGTGACACTGCGCGAGCGTCTGTCGTGGTTCGCCCACCGGTCCACGTCGCAGTTGTGGCCGCGGTGGTTTGCCTGGGGCCTCACTTCGTTGGCGGTCCTGATCATCGCCACGACGGCCGCAGGGCTCGTTGGCGTCATCGTTGCCGTCGTCGTCGCCGTGGTCGTCGCCTTGGCCGGAACCCATGAAGAGCGGTTGCCCCACACCATCACGGGTGCGGTGCTGTTCCCGGTGTTCGCGACGCTGTCCTCGTCATTCTCGTGGTCGGGTCGCCGAGCGGAGGCCTTCTCCTGGCGACCGGCGCGCTCGCGCGTGGGGCCGGCCCGAGTCGATGCCGGTTCGTGGCCGGGCCGGGGATTTGAGACAATGGTGACCATGCGCTCCATCGGATCCTCCGCCACGTCCAGCCCGTCCGCCCCCGGGACCGGCAGCCGCACGAGCCTCTGGGGCACGGTCATCGGCCTGGCCGTGCTCGTGGTGATCTTCGTGGTGGCGCTGCTGCAGGCCGCGAACGCCAACTCGTGGCTCGGCTGGGCGCTCGCGGGCATCGCGCTCGGGTGGCTGCTGCTCGCCACGTGGGTGGTGCTCATGGTCCGCAAGGCCGCCCGCTTCGGCCGCCGGCAGGTCGAGGAGGCCCAGGAGCAGCTGCGGACCGGCTCCGGCCGCGCCCCCGCCGCCGCGCAGTCCGGCGCCACCCGCTCCATGCGGGACGAGAAGCTCTCCCACAGCTTCCAGATCGTCCTCGTCCAGTCCAAGGTGATCAAGCAGGAGCTCGCCGGGCTGCCGGCCGAGGGCGTGGACCGCGAGGCCCTGGACCGGGCCCTCGACACGATCGACATCACCGCCGGCAACGGGATGAGCATGCTCCGCCAGGAGCCGCTCAGCGGCACCGTCGTCGACTGACCCGCGGCCCGACCGTACCGTCATCCCCCCGATCGCCCCCACCGTCCCGAAGGCCAGGTGCCCCCGCATGTCCCGCTCCGAGAACGTCCTGCGCGTCGCCACCGTCAACGTCAACGGCATCCGCGCCGCCTACAAGCGCGGCATGGCCGACTGGCTCGCCGGGCGCGACGTCGACATCCTGTGCCTGCAGGAGGTCCGGGCGCCCGACCGGGTCGTCCGGGAGCTGCTCGACGAGCAGACCTGGGACGTCCACCACGCCGAGGCGGCGGACAAGGGCCGGGCCGGCGTGGCGGTCGCGACCCGCCGCGACGCCCGCGCCGGGACGCTGCTGCCGGTGGCCCGGAGGGACTCCATCGGCCACGAGCACTTCGCCGCCTCGGGGCGGTGGGTCGAGACCGACCACGCCCTCGCCGACGGCAGCACGCTCACCGTGGTCTCGGCCTACGTGCACTCCGGCGAGGTCGGCACCGTGCGCCAGGACGACAAGTACCGGTTCCTCGACGTCATGACCGAGCGGCTGCCGGAGCTGGCCCGCACGCGGGAGCACGTCCTCGTGGTGGGCGACCTCAACGTGGGGCACACCGAGCTCGACATCAAGAACTGGAAGGGCAACGTCAAGAACGCCGGGTTCCTGCCCGAGGAGCGGGCCTACTTCGACCGCTTCTTCGGTGAGCACGGGTACAAGGACGTCGCCCGGGAGCTTGCCGGACCCGTCCCCGGCCCGTACACGTGGTGGTCCTACCGCGGCAAGGCCTTCGACACCGACGCCGGGTGGCGCATCGACTACCACATGGCCACCCCGGGGCTGGCGGCCGCCGCCGTCTCCGCCGTGGTCGACCGCGCCCCCAGCTACGACACCCGCTTCTCCGACCACGCGCCCGTGGTGGTCGACTACCAGCTCTGACCCGCTCCGCCCCGCACTCCCGCGCCCGCCCGGCGCCGGCCCGACCGAAGGACCCCACACCGTGACCGCTGACCCCGCGCCGTTCGACGTCCGTTCCGCCTCCGGCAGGCCCCGTGTCGTGTCGGGGGTGCAGCCCTCGGCGGACTCGCTGCACCTGGGCAACTACGTGGGCGCGGTGCGCAACTGGGTGGACATGCAGGACGACAACGAGTGCGTGTTCTTCGTCGCGGACCTGCACGCGGTGACCACGGACCAGGACCCCGCGACGCTGGCCCAGCGCACCCGCGTCACGGCCGCCCAGTACATCGCGGCGGGCATCGACCCGGAGCGCTCCACGCTGCTCGTGCAGTCCCACGTCCCCGAGCACGCCCAGCTGGCGTGGGCGCTGAACTGCATCACCGGCTTCGGGGAGGCCTCCCGGATGACCCAGTTCAAGGACAAGTCCGCCAAGCAGGGCGCCGAGAACGCCACCGTGGGACTGTTCGCCTACCCCGTGCTGATGGCCGCGGACATCCTGATCTACCAGGCGCACCAGGTCCCGGTCGGCGAGGACCAGCGCCAGCACCTCGAGCTGACCCGTAACCTGGCCCAGCGCTTCAACGCCCGGTACGGCGACACCTTCGTGGTCCCGGAGGCCAAGATCCTCGCGGAGTCGGCGAAGGTCTACGACCTGCAGAGCCCCACGGCCAAGATGTCCAAGTCCGCGGCCGCGGAGAGCGGGCTCCTCCGGCTGCTGGACCCGGCGAAGCAGAACGCCAAGAAGATCAAGTCCGCCGTCACCGACGACGGCACCGAGATCCGCTTCGACCGCGAGGCCAAGCCCGGGATCTCGAACCTGCTCACCATCTACTCCGCGCTGACGGCCCGCCCGGTGGACGAGATCGTCGCGGAGTACGAGGGCCGGATGTACGGGCACCTCAAGGTCGGTCTGGCGGAGGTGGTCACCGAGACGCTCGAGCCCATCCGCACCCGTGCCCTCGAGCTGCTGGACGACCCCGCCGAGCTGGACCGCATCCTGGCCCGCGGCGCCGAGAAGGGCCGGGAGCTCAGCGTGGCGACCCTGGCGTCGGTCTACGACCGGATGGGCTTCCTGAGCCGGGCCGGAGGGCTGGGCTAGGCTGGGTCCCGTCCTGTGAGGAGTTGACGTGATCCCAACGCACCAGTCTCCGACCATCCGCCCCGGCCAGGTCTACGCGGGCGTGGTCATCGAGCTGCCCGAGCCCGTGGGCCGGGAGCTGCAGGACTGGCGCGCGTCCTTCGGGGACCCGGCCTCCTACGCCGTGCCGGCGCACATCACCCTGATGATCGCCCCGCAGGCGGCGCACTGGGGCGAGGTCGTCGAGCGGGTGCGGTCCGTGGCCCGGCACTGGCGGCCGTTCCGCCTGGAGATCAACGGCACGGGCACGTTCCGTCCGGTGAGCCCGGTGGTCTACCTCCGCGTCCTCGAGGGCGCGCAGCAGTGCCGTGCCCTGCACGAGGCCCTGCACGAGGAGCAGCTGGTCTCCGCGTCCCCGTTCGAGTTCCACCCGCACGTCACCATCGCCCAGGCCTTGGGGGAGGACGACCTCGACCGCGCCCAGCAGGCGCTGCGGACCTACCGCGCCGGCTTCCTCGTGGACCGGATCGGCCTCTACGAGCTCGACGGCCGCGGCGTCTGGCGGATCCGCGAGGAGTTCCCCTTCACCGGGACCGACCGCGGCGGGCGCTGAGCCCCCGCCATGAGCACCAGCACGGGGCCCCGGCCCGGCCCGGCACCGGAGATGCCGCCCCGGGCGGTCGACCGGCACGGGCTGCGCCGGGAGGCGCTGCGCCAGGAGGCGCTGCTGCGCGAGCGGCGGGCCGCGGGCGCCGGCCCCCTGGCGCTGGCCGGGTCGGCGCTGGTGGTGGTGCTCTCGCGGTTCTTCACGCGTCTGCCGGTGCGGGTGGTGATGCACTACCTCTTCCACGGTGGCCCGCTCATGGCGGCCGGGCTGTCCTTCGTGCTGATCTTCGCCTCCACGTCCCTGCTGGTCGTGGGCTTCTCCGCGATCGGCATCTTCCTCGGCAACGACCCCGCGGTCCGGGACGCCGTGGTGCGGGCGGTCACCGAGCGGGTGCCCGGCCTGCTCAACACGGGCGACGGGGGAGTGGTGCCGCTGGCGCTGCTGGAGGACGCCCGGCCCTTCACCCTGGCCACGGTCATCGGCACCGCCGTCCTGTTCTTCGCCGGCTGGCGCTGGGTCTCCGGGGTGCGCCTGGCGTTCCGCCGGATCTTCGAGGTGCCGCCGGCAGGCCCAGCAGATCGCGCGGCGGTGCCGCGCGATCTGCTGGGCCTGCTGGTGCTGGGGGTGCTGCTGGCCCTGTCGGTGGTGGCCAACAGCGCCGCGTCGGGGCTCCTGGGCTTCCTGCTGGACACCGCCGGCGAGCTGGGCTGGGGCCGGCAGCCCGAGTGGCTGCGCACCGGGCTGACGTGGGCGCTGAGCACCCTCCTCGTCGTGGTCCTGGACGCCCTGTTCGCCCTCGAGCTCGTGCGCGGCGTCGCGGGACTGCGGCTGACCCGCCGCGCCCTGCTCACCACGGTGCTCGCCGCCGCGGTCGGCAACTTCGCCCTGCGCTACGTGGGCGGCACGGTGATCTCCGGGTTCACCGCCAACCCCTACCTGCTGTCCGTGGCCCTGGTGGTGGGGGTGCTCGTGTGGTTCTACCTGTTCAGCCAGGTCCTGCTGTTCTCCGCCGCGCTCGGGGCGATCGTGCAGGCGGACCAGCACGGCGGCCGGGTGCACCCTGCGGGGGAGGCCGTGGCCGTCACCGTGCTGCCGATGAGCTCGGTGCCCGGCCCCGCCCGCTGACCTTTCCGTGGTCCGTGCCCGGTGGGCCGAGGCGTCGCCCGCAGGCGGCACGGAGGTGCCCACGGTGGGGGCTCCGCGACGACGACG
>NZ_LDNX01000158.1:0-24645 GCF_001027955.1 Kocuria sp. SM24M-10
CGGTGCACCGTGCGCGCCAGGGCGGAGGCCAGCAGCACGGCGCCGGTGCCGACGAGGACGAGCTCGCCGGCGCGGCCGGCCGGGTCCGGCGCGGCGAGCAGCCCGAGGGCCACGGCGGCCGCCACGAACCCGAGCGCGGCGCGGACCGGGGCGAGCAGCAGGGGGAGGAGCACGAGGACGGGCTGCACCAGGAACAGCAGCAGCTCCCACACCCCGCGAGGCAGGTCCGGGGTCCCGGCCAGGGCCCGGCCGAGCACCCGCAGCCCGCGCGAGGCCAGCGAGACCCGGTAGCCCGGGGTGAGCCGGGCCAAGCCGTCCGCCCCGGCCTCCAGGGTCGTCAGGGCGTGCTGCCGGTCCCCGCCGCCGAGCTCGTCCAGCAGGCTCTGCTGCAGCGCGGCGGCCTCCTGCGCCGGCCGCTGCGCTGCCGGGTCCGCGCCGGCCGGCGCCTCGGTGCCCGCACGGGGGTCGACGCCGGGCCCGGACCGTGCGGGCAGCCCGCGGAGGAACGACGCCGCACCGGCCGCGGCGTCGAGGCGGCCCCACCACCAGTCGTTGGCGCGCCAGTCGGCGGCGAGGAAGCCGCGGAAGTTGAACAGCCCGGCGCCGGCGAGCTTGTCCCGCGCGGGCAGCCGCTCGGCGTCGGAGGCCAGGATCCCGCGCAGCTCGTCGTCGCCGGCGCCGGGGAGCCCCGCCGCGTCGAGGGCGCGCTGCAGCCGCCGCCGCGCCCAGGCGGGCGGCAGCGGTCCCAGGTCCTCGGGCCGGGCGGGCGCGCCGTCGCCGCGGATCTCCCCGTAGCTGATGCCGGAGACCGGCGTGGGGATGCCGGCCGCCGCGAACAGCGGGGGCAGGTCCGCGGCGGACGGCACCGGGCCCGTGACGGGCACCGCGGACCAGGGGGACTCGCGCCAGATGCTGCGCCGGCTCGGCCCCGGGCCGTCGGGCTCCTCGTCCCCGGGGGCGGACGGCGCGCCGGGCCCGCCGTCCGCCCAGCGCTCGGCCCCCAACTGCGCCCGGACGGCGGCGTGGGCGCCGCGCAGCGCGGCCACCGCGGCGTCGATCTCCTGCCATGCCTCCTCCCCGGCCCCGGGTGCCGGGACGGAGGCGTCCAGCCAGACGGGGACCGCGGCCGTGACCGGGGCCCCGGGGTCCGCGCAGACCTCCAGCACCGCCGCGAACAGTGCGTCCCGCGCGTGGCCGGCGGCGGCCAGCACCCGGTACGCGCTCGCCCGGGCGGGCGCCGGGTCGAAGCCGGCGGACGGGACCGGGCCGGCCACGGGGCCCACCCCTGGGGCGAGCAGCAGCGACTCGAGGAAGCGCACCCACGCGAGCACGCAGGACGCCGCGTCGGCCAGCGCCTGCGGGCCGCGCAGCACGGCCGTGGCCTCCGGGGCCGTCAACGGGCCGCGGGACAGGGCGTCGTAGCGCCCGGCGAGCTCCTGCCGCAGCGGCTCGACCTCGGCCGCGTCCCGGGCGTGCACCTCCCGGCGCCGGGGGAGCGTGGAGGCCAGCTGCCACTGCGCGGGCCGGGTCAGCAGGCGGGCCAGCAGCGCGGCGTCCGCCCGGGCCCGGTAGCGCACGTACGCCCGGCGCCGGTCCTCCCGCGCGGCCGGGTCCCAGGCGACGGGCAGCGCGGCGAGCGGGTGCAGCCGCCCGTCGGCCAGCAGCCGGTCGTCCCGGCGGTCGGAGAGGGCCAGGACCTCGTCCTCGCCCGTCTCCCGCCGGCGCAGCCGGGTGACCGTGGCCCAGAGCGTGCGCACCAGGCGCGGCAGGTCCAGGTCGCCGGCGCGCACCGGCCGCGCGGCGGGCGGGTCCGGGTCCAGGTAGAGCAGGCAGCGGTCGGCGTGGCGCAGCGAGGTCCGGGTGCCGGCGGCCGCCACGGCCCGGTCGATGGGGATGTTGTCGAAGACCCCGCCGTCGACCACCCGGAAGGGCAGTTGCTCCGGGTCGCGGTGGGCCGAGAAGGCGTGGCTGAGGTCCGGGCGGGGGAACCCGCCGAGCCGCCCCGCGGTCGGCGCCGACCACACGGCGGCGGGTTCGAACGCGCCGGGGAACGAGGACGTCGCGCGGGCCGCGTAGGCCAGCCGGGCCAGGGAGGCGGCGCGGTGGCCGGCCTCCTCGGGCGTCTCCGGAGAGGGCTTCCCGGCCGCCGCGGGACGGGCGGGGATGTCATTGCCCAGCGGCGGGGCGGGGCGGCCCGGTTCCGGGGAGGAGAAGTGGAACCCGCCGCGGCCCTCCGCCGCGCCGCTGTGGCCGGAGGGGTCGCTGTCCAGCACGGTGGCGGACAGGTCCACGGACACGTGCTCGGCGACCAGGTCGGGGTGGTGCCGCGGGTCCCCGTGCACGGCGGCGAGCAGCTCGTGCACGCGCGGCCACAGGTACGCGTCGCCCTGGAGCAGTGAATCGACCGGTGCCCGCCCCAGGGGGCGCAGCAGCCGGCCCAGCGCCGCGTGCTCCTGCCACAGCAGGCCCAGGGCGCCCAGCCCGGTGCCGGCGCGCTGGGCCACGGCGTGCACCACGCTGTTCAGCCCGCCGGCACTGGCCCCGGCGAGGAGGTCGAACTCCACCCGGTCGTAGCCCGCGTCCGCGAGCAGCCCGGCGTAGACCCGGGCGCGCTCGGCCGTGTGCGGGTCGGACTCGCCCGCGGGCTGCAGCAGCAGGGCGTGCAGCCCGCCCGCCGGGTCCCGGTGGATCCGGATCCGGCGCAGCAGGTCCAGCTCCGCGACCGCCCCGCCGATCCACACCGCCAGGCTGACCCCGCCGCGCATGGCCAGGGCGAACCGGAGCGTGCGCCCGAAGGCGGGCGGCCGTCCCTCCGCGGCCTCGGCCAGGCGCCGGTCCGGCGGCAGGACGCTCAGCCGCAGCCCGGTACCCGGTGCGCCCGCCCCCGGTTGCGCCCCGGCCCGTTCGGCCGGCACGGCCCGCTCACCCTGCAAGGGCCGCGAACGCCCGTTGGGGGCCCGGACGGCGGGCGAGCCCGTGCCGCAGCTCCTCGAGCAGCTCCCGGCCCCCGTGCCCGTCGTCGAGTAGCGCGGCCGTGGCCTCCCGGATCTCGGCGGCGGTGACCGCGTTGGGGTCCAGCACGGTGCCCAGTCCTGCCGTCTCCAGGGCGGCCGCTCCGGCGAACTGGTCCGTGGACAGGGGCAGCAGCAGCAAGGGCACCCCGGCGGTGAGCGCCTCGGTGACGCTGTTGTTGCCGCCGTGCGAGATCGCCGCGCGCGCCCGGCGCAGCAGGGTCACCTGGGGCAGGGAGCCGCGCACGAGCCAGTCCGCCGGCACCGGTCCCAGGGCGGCGGGCGGCGTGGCGCCGGCGGCCAGGGCCACCCGGACGTCGAGGCCCCGCAGCGCCTCGGCCACCCGGGCGAGCACGTCCCCGCGCACCGAGAGGAAGCTGCCGAGGCTGACGTAGACGACCGGGCGGTCCGAGGCGGCCAGCCACGCGGCCACCTCGGGGTCCTCGCTCTCCTCCCGCACGGCCGAACCCAGGAACGTGTGCTCGGGCAGCCGGCGGGTCCGGGAGTCGTCGTGGAGCTCGCCCGGGTAGTTGAGCAGCAGGTCGTCGCCGGTCTCCGCGAACGCGTCCGCGCTCGCGGGCGCGCCCGGGGCGAGCTGCTGCAGCGCGTCGTTCCACTGCTGCGTGAACTCGTCCCGCACAACCGAGCACAGCCGGTGCAGGGCCGCCAGCTCCGCGGGGGACGGGCGCAGTCGGCCGGGCCAGGCCGGCGGGTGCCCGTACACCTCGTCCGCCACGGTCAGGGCGGAGGGGTGGCCCAGCACCACGTCGGCGTGCCGGACGCCGCTGCCGGTGAGCGCCAGGCGGGCGCTGAAGGCTAGGTGGTCCACGAGCACCCGGTCCGGGCGCACCCGCTCCACCACGGCCTGCACGCGCCGGGCCGTGCCCAGCGGGTCCCACAGCAGGTCGTCGCGGCGGGCCCGGGCCTGGAAGGACAGGGTCTCCACGGGCCCGCGCCGGGTCGCGGCGAAGAACCCGCGCAGCGCGTCGTCCTCCCCGGCCGGCTGCTCCTCCGCCCGGATCACCCCGGGGTTGGACCCGCGCCCCAGCGGCAGCAGCTCCACGTCGTAGCCGAAGTCCCGGGCCAGGGGCGCGGTGGCCGGGCCCGTGGCCACGACCACCCGCTGCCCGGCGTCGCGCCAGGCGGTGGCCAGGGTGGCGAGGGGGAAGAGGTGGGACGCGTAGTCCGGGCTGATGACGAGCAGGGTCACGGGGTGGGGCTCCTGTCGGTGGCGGCGGCCGCGACGCGGCCGTAGACGACGGTGAGGGCCTGCGCCATGCCTTCGATGCTGAACCGTTCGCGCACGGTGGCGTAGGCGGCCGCCGCCGCGTCCTCGGCGCCGGGGGCGGCGGCGAGGTCCAGGGCGCGGGCGGCGCCCCGGGACAGGGCGGCGGGGTCGCGGGTGTCGACGAGGACGCCGGTCAGGCCCTCCTGCACGAAGGTCGCGGGGCCGCCGGCCGCGGGGGCCACCACGGGCAGCCCGCTCGCCAGCGCCTCGACGAGTGCGACCCCGAACTCCTCCTTGACGCTGGCGCACACGTAGGCGCCCCGGGCGGCGGCGAGCCCGGGCCGGCCCCGGCGCACCGCGGCGAGCCAGACGGCCACCGTGCCGTGGGGCCGGTGCCCGGCCAGGAGCAGGCCGCGGGCGGCGGCCTGCGCGAGGGGCACGGCGGCGTCGATGCGCTCCAGCTGCTCGCGCTCGTCGGCCGAGGGGTGGGCGAGGTTCCCGCCGACGACGAGCAGGTTGCAGCGGGCGCGCAGCTGCTCGTCGGCGGCCCAGGCCTCGACCAGGTGCGCCGTGCCCTTGACCCGGTGCAGGCGCCCGACCGTGACGACCAGCGGCAGGCCGCGCCGCGAGGCCGGGAGGCCGGCGAGGACGGCGTCGAGCTCCTCGAGCTCCCGCCCCGCGCCCGCCCCGGCCTGCGCGGCGGCCCGGTCGACCGAGTCCAGGTCGATGCCCTCGGGGACCACGGTGCACCGCCCGGGCGCGTCCGGGTCGAGGCCGAGCAGCTCGCGGGCGTCCCGGGCGAGGTCCGGGCGCGGGAACAGCACCAGGTGCTCCGCCCCGGCGGCGAGGTCGGCGAGCAGGCGCACCCGGAACCACAGGTGCTCCACGGCGTCGGCGGCCCCGAAGCCCTCCCGGGTGAGGGTGCCGGCCGCCTCGCGGGCCGCGACCAGCGCGTGCGGATCGGGGGCCATGGTCAGCACCCGCGGGATGCCCTGCTCCGCCGCCACGGCCGCGACGACCAGCGAGCCGACGTCGGCCATCCGCAGGTGCACGACGTCCACGGGACCCGCCGCCCGGAGCGCGCGCCGCAGGCCGCGCTCCGCGGCGACCCTCCGGGGCCAGGCCTCGGCCAGGGGCACCGGGGCGCCCTGGAACGGCACGACGCCGAAGACGTGCCCCGGCCCGGCCAGCCCGGGCAGCGCGGCCCGGGCCTCGTCGTGGCTGCCGCGGGAGACCGTGACCACCCGCCCCACCCCGGTGCCGTGCCCGGGGCGGTGCGCCGCGAGGGCGTCGCCGAGCTGGGCGAGCAGGGTGGCGATCCCGCCGTTGTCCCCCCGCCCGGAGAAGGTGAGGTCCCGGTCGATCTCCGCGTGCAGGAACGCCTGCAGCACGGCCGGGCCGCTCCCGGCCGGCGGGGGAGCGGCCGGGCCCGCCTCCAGCTCCGCCCGGGCCAGCCGCGCGACCGATGCCAGCGCCCCGCCCGCCCGCGCGCACTCGGCGGCGAGGTCTCCGAGCCCGGGCACGCCCTCCGGGTCCTCGTGGTGCCGCTCGACGAGGGCCTCCAGGGCGGCCCCGCGCACCGCGTGGTCCTCGGCGGGGTCCCCGGCCAGCGCCCTGAGCAGCCCGGTGGCGCCGGAGCCGGGCACCAGGCCCACGGTCTCGGTGAGGCGGGCGCGGGCGCCGGGTTCGGAGGTGCCCGCCAGGGCGTGGACGAGCGCGTCGCTGACGGGATCCGCGGCGGCGGGCGCCCAGGCCTGCAGGGTGCGCTGGGCCAGCATGCCGGGAAAGCCGCCTCCGGCGACGAGGTGGGTCAGGACGGGCACGGCCCGGACGACCGGGGGCCGTCCGGCGAGGGACCACGCCGTGTGCTCCCGCACCCAGGCTCTGCCGTCGTCCAGCAGGGCGGTGAGCAGCGCGTCCGGCCGGGACCCGGGCACCGCGGCCAGGGCGTGGACGGCGGCCAGCACGGCGAGCTGGTCCTCGCCCCGGCGGATCTCCTCCACCAGCACCGGCAAGGCCGCGTCCGGCTCCTCCCGGGCGGCGGCGGCGAGGGCGTCGGCGCGGCGGATGCCGTCCAGGATCGTGGGGGCGGTCCGCACGGCGGTCAGGGCGGCGGCCGGGCGCGCGCCGGTGCGCCCCGCGGAGGTGTCCGGTGCGCAGGGCGCGACGAAGGTCATGGGCTCACGCTAACCGACGGCGGCGGGCCGCCGGAGCCGGAGTGGGGGATTCTCAGGATTCTGGGAGCCGGCGGGCAGCCCGGGCGTCGGCCCGGCGGCAGAGCAGGGCGAACACGGCTCCGGAGAGGTTGTGCCACACCGAGAACACCGCCGCCGGCAGGGCCGCCAGCGGGTTCATGTACTGGGCGGCGAGCCCCGCGGCCAGGCCGGAGTTCTGCATGCCCACCTCCACCGCGGTGGCGCGGCGCACGGAGACAGGCTGCCGCGTGACGGCACCCACGAGGTGGCCCAGGGTCAGGCCGAGGGCGTTGTGCAGGGCCACGGCGGCGAGGACGAGCAGCCCGGCCTCGACGATCCGGTCCGCGCTGGCCGAGACGACGATGGCCACGATCAGGGCGATGGCCGCGACCGAGACCCACGGCAGGACGGGCAGGGCGCGCCGGACCAGCCCCGGCACGAGCAGCCGCACGGCCAGACCGGCAACGACCGGCAGGAGCACGATCTTGGTGATCGACCAGGCCATGGCGGCCCCGTCCACCGGCAGGTACTGCCCGGCCAGCCAGAGGGTCAGCAGGGGAGTGAGCACGGGGGCGAGCAGGGTGGAGATCGACGTCATCGCGACGGACAGTGCGACGTCCCCGCGGGCGAGGTAGGCCACGACGTTCGAGGCCGTGCCGCCGGGGGCGCAGCCGACCAGGATCACGCCGGCGGCGAGCTCCGGCGGCAGCCGGAGCAGGAACACCACGAGGAGGGCGAGCAGGGGCATGATCACGTACTGGGCGGCCACACCCAGCAGCACCGGCAGCGGACGCCGGGCCACCAGCGCGAAGTCCACCGGGCGCAGGGTCAGGCCCATCCCGAACATGACCAGTCCCAGCAGCGGGTTGATCCACCCGGACAGCCCGCTCACCGTCCCTGGGGCCAGGAAGCCGACGAGTCCGCCGGCGAGCACCAGGACGGGGAAGACCAGGACGGCGACATAGGCGCTGCGGTCGGGCGCGGCGGCCTCGATGGTGGTGCCGGGACCGGCGTTCACCACCCGCGGGCCCGCCACTCCTCGAGGTGCGGGCGCTCCGCCCCCAGCGTGGTGGGCCTGCCGTGGCCGGGATGGACGACCGTGTCGTCGTCGAAGCGGTCGAAGATCCGCTCGGTGACGTCGTCGAGGAGCTGCCGGAAGTCCTCCGGGCCGTCGGTCCTGCCGACGCCGCCGGGGAAGAGGGAGTCGCCGGAGAAGATGTGCGCCGGTCCCTGCGGGTCGCGGTAGACCAGGGCGATCGAGCCGGGCGTGTGCCCGCGCAGGCCGATGACCTCCAGGTCGAAGCCGTCGAACTCGGCGGTGTCCCCGTCCTCGAACGTCAGGTCCATGGGCACGGCGATGTCGGCCTCGTCGTCGGCGCCGCAGGCGGTCATCGCCTCGGAGCGGGAGCGGACCTCCTCGAGGGCGCGCACGTGGTCCCAGTGCGAGTGCGTGGTGATGATGAGCTGGAGGCTGCCGAAGGCCTTCGAGCAGTCCCCGTTGCCGGCGCCCACGAGTCCGGCGATGGCACGGGGGTCGTCCGCGGCGTCGATGAGCACCTGGGTGCCCTCGTCCTTCGAGGTGAGGAGGTAGACGTTGTTGTCCATCTCGCTCACGGAGATCCGGCGGATCGTGACCTCGGCGAGGTCGGTGACCTCCGTCTTCGATGCGATCATGAGGACGAAGGTACGCCGGAGTCCAGCGACTCGCCAGTCGGGCCTGCGGGGGCCTGCGACGGGCCGGGGCGGCAGCCGGGAGTGACCGGACCCACCCCGTCGGGCCTTGTGGACCACCCCCCGCCCTCGTATAGTTGCGTGCGGCAACAAATCATCAGGAGCGGTGAGCGCTCCGCGTCCGCACCGTCACCGGCGCGGTCCCGCGTGCGGCGGGAGCCGTACCGGAGCGGTCGCCCCGTCGTCGTTGTCGCCCCGCCCGTCCCCGAGCCCCGGAGGATTCCCGTTGCCCGTCTCCCACGACACCGCCGTGGAGCTGGTGCGCGACCTGCTGGAGCTGCAGCGGGTCATGAAGCGCGTGACCAAGACCGACGCCGGCCAGCGCCGGCTCAACCCCACCGCGATCGCCCTGCTCTACTACCTCGACAGCAACGGGCCCCGCCGGGCCGCCGTGATGGCCTCGGACACCGGCCTGGGCCCCTCGGGTCTGAGCCGCCAGCTGGCCGTCCTGGAGGACGAGGGCCACGTGGAGCGCACCCCCGACCCGGACGACGGCCGCGCCGCGCTCGTGGCCATCACGGAGCGCGGCCGTGAGCAGGTCCGCGCCGTCGTGGAGCAGGACGCCCAGCGCCTGGCGGCACGGCTCGAGGGCTGGGACGAGGACCAGGCCCGCGCCAGCCGCGGCGCCATCAACGAGATCACCACCGTCTTCCTGGACTCCCTCGGCGCGGAGCGCACCACCTCCTGCCGGGAGGCCCGGAGACCCCCGCGCACCGGACCGGCCACCGCCGACGAGGAGCACGAGGGGGAGCACGCAGAGCACCCGGGGAGCCCACGGCCCCCGCAGCACCGGGACCACGAGGAGGAGACCGCGAGATGACCGCACCCCAGCCAGCCGCCGCACCGGGCGGAGGGACCGGCGCGTCCCACCGGGACGTGCTCCGCGCCCTCACCGGCATCCTCTCCGTGTTCTTCATGGCGATGGTCACCCTCACCATCATCGGCACGGCCCTGCCGGTGATCATGGCCGACCTCGGCGGGGACCAGACCTCCCTGTCCTGGACGGTCACCGGCACCCTGCTGGCCAACGCCGCCACGACACCCGTGTGGGGCAAGCTCGCCGACCTCTTCGACAAGAAGAAGCTGCTGCAGCTGTCCATCGTGATCTTCGTCCTCGGCTCCGCGATGGCCGGGCTGTCCCCGACCATCGAGTTCCTCATCCTGGCCCGCGTGGTCCAGGGCATCGCCATGGGCGGCATCATGGCCCTGGCGATGACCATCATGGGCACGATCATCCCGCCCCGCGAGCGCGGCCGCTACGCCGGCTACATGGGCGCCGTCATGGCCGTGGCCACCTCCGCCGGCCCGCTGCTGGGCGGGCTCATCGTCGACCTCTTCGGCTGGCGCTGGGTGTTCCTGATCCCGGCCCCGCTGGCGGTCCTCGCCGCGGTGCTGGTCCACCGCACCCTGCAGATCCCGCCCCAGGCGCCGCGGCGGGTGAGCATCGACTGGCTGGGCATCGCCCTGCTGATCGTCTCGGCCTCCGCGCTGCTGCTGTGGGTCTCCCTGGCCGGTCAGCCGGGCATGTTCGCGTGGGTCTCCGGGACCTCCGCTGCCCTCCTGGCGACCGCGCTCGTCGGGACCGTCCTGTTCGTCCTCGTCGAGCAGCGCGCCGCGGAGCCGGTGGTGCCCATCCGGGTGGTCACGGAGCGCACCACGGCGCTCGCCATCCTCGCGGCGATCGCCACCGGCGGGGCGATGTTCGCCTCGACCACCTACCTGGGCCAGTACTTCCAGCTGGGCCAGGGCTTCAGCCCCACCATGGCCGGGGTGCTCATGCTCCCGCAGGTCTTCGGCTCGCTCGTGGGCGCCACGGTCGCCGGGCAGCTGATCACCCGCTACGGGCGGTGGAAGATCATCCTGGTCGTGGCCGCGGTGCTGATGTCCACGGGCCTGTTCCTCGCCTCCACGCTCACGCACGACACCCCGCTGTGGGCCGTGAGCGCCTTCATCCTGCTCGTGGGCCTGGGCATCGGCGCGCTGAACCAGAACCTGGTCCTGGCCGTGCAGAACACGGTGGGGCTCAAGGACATGGGGGCGGCGTCCTCCTCGGTCGCGTTCTTCCGCACCATGGGCGGAGCCGTGGCGGTCGCGGTCTTCGGCGCGCTGATGAGCTCCCACCTGGCCGCGGAGCTCACCGCCCGCACCCGGGCCCAGGGCGGGGACCCCGCCGCCGTGGACTCCTCCACGATGGACCTGGACTCGCTGCCCGCCTCGGTGGAGGGCATCGTGCGGGAGGCCTACGGCACGGGCACCGGTCTGGTCTTCCTCGTGGCCGCCATCGCCTCCCTCGTCACGCTGCTGGCCGTGCTCCTGATCAAGGAGGTCCCGCTGCGCCGCACCGTGGACATCGTCGAGGTGGACCCGGAGACCGGCCAGCTCAAGGTCGTCACCCGCACCCTCGACGCCCGGGAGGTCCGGCGCCGGCAGCGCGAGGCCGGGACCGGGCGGTCCTCGGGGGACGACTCCGTCGCGGACCCGGACGCCGGGAGAGACGGCGTTCCGGACCGTGTGCACGAGGACACCTCCACCGGCCCCGTGGACCGGGTGTGAAGCGGCCCACGGAGCCCGTGGTCATGTCCGGGCCCGGTACTAGAGTGGAGGGCGTGTCTGAGCCGATCCCCACGTCCACCCTGGTCCTGAACCCCGCCGACGAGCCCTCCGAGCCCGGCGCGGGCGCCGCCTCCGCCGCCGTGTCCAGGGCCACCCACAAGTCCGATCTCACCGAGATCGTGGTCCAGGGGGCGCGCGAGCACAACCTCGACAACGTCTCGCTGACCGTGCCCCGGGACGCGATGGTCGTGTTCACCGGCCTGTCCGGCTCCGGGAAGTCCTCGCTGGCGTTCGACACGATCTTCGCCGAGGGCCAGCGCCGGTACGTGGAGTCCCTGTCCTCCTACGCCCGGATGTTCCTGGGCCGGGTGGACAAGCCCGACGTCGACTTCATCGAGGGACTGTCCCCGGCGGTGTCCATCGACCAGAAGTCCACCTCCCGCAACCCGCGCTCCACCGTCGGGACGATCACCGAGATCTACGACTACATGCGCCTGCTGTGGGCGCGCATCGGTCAGCCGCACTGCCCCGTGTGCGGGGAGAGGATCGAGAAGCAGACCCCGCAGCAGATCGTGGACCAGCTGCTGGAGATGCCGGAGAAGACCCGCTTCCAGGTCCTCGCCCCGGTGGTGCGCGAGCGCAAGGGCGAGTTCGCCGACCTCTTCCAGGAGCTCTCCACGAAGGGCTTCTCGCGCGCCACCGTGGACGGGGAGACCGTCCAGCTCTCGGACCCGCCCAAGCTCAAGAAGCAGTACAAGCACACCATCGAGGTCGTCGTCGACCGCCTCGTGGTCAAGGAGGGCATCCGCCAGCGCCTGACCGACTCGGTCGAGACGGCGCTGGGCCTCGCCGAGGGCCGCGTCGTCGTCGAGCTCGTGCCCCGCTCCGACGAGGAGATCGCCCACCCGCTGGAGCTGCGCCGGCCGTTCTCCGAGAACCTCGCCTGCCCCAACGAGCACCCGCTGCAGGCCGACGAGATCGAGCCCCGCTCCTTCTCCTTCAACGCCCCCTTCGGGGCGTGCCCGGAGTGCGACGGCATCGGCTCCCGGCTCGAGGTCGACGAGGACCTGGTGGTCCCCAACGCCGACCTCTCCCTGGTGGAGGGCGCCATCGCCCCGTGGTCGCTGGGCAAGGCCACCAGCGAGTACTGGAACCGGCTGCTCGCCGGGCTCGGCCAGGAGGTCGGCTTCGACCTCGTCACCCCCTGGGGCAAGCTGCCCGCCAAGGCGCGCAAGGCGATCCTCGAGGGCAAGGACTACCAGGTCACCGTGGCCTACCGGAACCGCTTCGGCCGGGAGCGCCGCTACACCCAGGGCTTCGAGGGCGTGATCGGCTACATCAAGCGCAAGCACGCCGAGACCGAGTCCGACCACGCCAAGGACCGCTACGAGCAGTACATGCGCCAGGTCGCCTGCCCCGCCTGCGACGGCGCGCGGCTGAACCCGACCATGCTCGCCGTGACGGTCGGCGGGAAGAACATCGCCGAGACCACCCGCATGCCCATGCGCGAAGCCCACGAGTTCTTCCGCGACCTGCAGCTGAGCGCACGGGACGCCAAGATCGGCGACCAGGTGCTCCGGGAGATCCAGGCCCGCCTGACGTTCCTCGTGGACGTGGGCCTGGACTACCTCAACCTGGAGCGCGCCGCCGCGACGCTCTCCGGCGGCGAGGCCCAGCGCATCCGCCTGGCCACGCAGATCGGCGCCGGGCTCGTGGGCGTGCTCTACGTCCTCGACGAGCCCTCCATCGGCCTGCACCAGCGGGACAACCGCCGGCTCATCGAGACCCTCACCAAGCTGCGGGACATGGGCAACACCCTCATCGTGGTCGAGCACGACGAGGACACCATCCGCGAGGCCGACTGGATCGTGGACGTCGGCCCCGGCGCCGGCGAGCACGGCGGCCGGGTGGTGCACTCCGGGACCTACGACGAGCTGCTCGCCAACGAGCGCTCCATCACCGCCGACTACCTCTCCGGGCGCAAGGCCATCGGCGTGCCCGCCCGGCGGCGGCCGGTGGACCGCAAGCGCATGCTCAAGGTCGTGGGCGCGCGCGAGAACAACCTCCAGGGCATCGACGTGGCGTTCCCGCTCGGCGTGCTCACCGCCGTCACCGGGGTGTCCGGGTCCGGGAAGTCCACCCTGGTCAACGACATCCTCTACACGTCCCTGGCCAACAAGCTCAACGGCGCCAAGCAGGTCCCGGGCCGGCACAAGCGGATCGACGGCGTGGACCAGCTGGACAAGGTGGTGCACGTGGACCAGAGCCCCATCGGGCGGACCCCGCGCTCCAACCCGGCGACCTACACCGGGGTGTTCGACCACATCCGCAAGCTCTTCGCCGAGACCCCCGAGGCGAAGGTGCGCGGCTACCAGGCCGGCCGGTTCTCCTTCAACGTCAAGGGCGGGCGCTGCGAGGCGTGCTCCGGCGACGGCACGATCAAGATCGAGATGAACTTCCTGCCCGACGTCTACGTCCCGTGCGAGGTGTGCAAGGGTGCCCGGTACAACCGGGAGACCCTCGAGGTGCACTACAAGGGCCGGACCATCGCCGAGGTGCTGGAGATGCCCATCGAGGAGGCCGCGGAGTTCTTCAAGGCGTTCGGCCCGATCGCCCGGCACCTGAACACCCTCGTGGACGTGGGCCTCGGCTACGTCCGCCTCGGCCAGCCCGCCACCACCCTGTCCGGCGGCGAGGCCCAGCGCGTGAAGCTGGCCGCCGAGCTGCAGAAGCGCTCCAACGGCCGCTCGATCTACGTGCTCGACGAGCCCACCACCGGGCTGCACTTCGAGGACATCCGCAAGCTGCTGCTCGTGCTGCAGGGCCTGGTCGAGAAGGGCAACACGGTGATGACCATCGAGCACAACCTCGACGTCATCAAGTCCGCCGACTGGGTGGTGGACCTCGGGCCCGACGGCGGCTCCGGCGGCGGCCGGGTGATCGCCGAGGGCACCCCCGAGCAGGTGGCCCGCAACGCGGACAGCCACACCGGGCGGTTCCTCGCCGAGATCCTCGGCGAGCAGACCGCGGGAGCCCTCCGATGACCGCCCCCGTGGTGCTCTGGGACCTCGACGGCACGCTCCTGGACCCGGCCGGGGCGATCACCGGGGGCATCGCCCGGGCGCTCGCCGAGCACGGGCACGCCGTGCCCGAGGACCTGCACCGCTTCGTGGGCCCGCCCGTGGGCTGGTCCCTGCGGGCGTTCACCGACGTCCCGGAGGAGGAGATCGCGCGCGTGGTGACCACCTACCGTGCCCGGTACCGCACCGAGGGCCTGGCGCAGACCCGGGTCTACCCCGGGGTGGAGGACCTGCTCGCGCAGCTGCACGGCGCGGGGGTGCGGATGGCCGTGGCCACCCAGAAGCCCGAGCCCACCGCGGAGCTGGCCGTGGAGCGGTTCGGCCTCGGCCGCTGGTTCGAGACCGTCTCGGGGGCCGCCGACGACGCCGCGGCCGCCCCGCGCGACGGAGCGGTCCACGACAAGCCCGCGATCATCGGCGAGGCCCTGCGCCGGCTCGGCGTGGACGCCCCGGACCCGGCCCGCACGGTGATGGTCGGGGACCGCCGCTACGACGCCGAGGGCGCGCTCGCCCACGGGATCGACTGCCTGGGCGTGCGCTGGGGCTTCGCCGGCGAGGACGAGCTCGGGACCGGCTTCGCCGCCGTGGCCGGGGACGCCGCCGAGCTCGGGGAGCTGCTGGACCGGTACACCCAGCCCGCGCCGACGGGCCGCTGAGGGGGCCCGGACCGTGGCCGATCCGGAGAGCTACCGCCCCGCCCGCCAGGACATCCCGACCGACCCGGGCGTCTACCGCTTCCGGGACGAGTACGGGCGCGTGGTCTACGTGGGCAAGGCGAAGAACCTGCGCAACCGGCTCAGCTCGTACTTCGCGCCCCCGCACACGCTCAGCCCCAAGACCCGCGCCATGGTCACCACCGCGGCCGGGGTGGAGTGGACCGTGGTGGGCAGCGAGCTGGAGTCCCTGCAGCTCGAGTACACGTGGATCAAGGAGTTCAAGCCCCGGTTCAACATCGCCTACCGGGACGACAAGTCCTACCCCTACCTCGCCGTGACCATGTCCGAGACGGTCCCGCGCGCCCAGGTGGTGCGGGGGGAGAAGAAGAAGGGCAACCGCTACTTCGGCCCCTACTCCCAGGCCTGGGCGATCCGGGAGACGCTCGACGCCCTCCTGCGCGTCTTCCCGGTCCGCACGTGCTCCAAGGGCGTCTACCGGCGCGCCGAGCAGTCCGGGCGCCCCTGCCTGCTCGGCTACATCGACAAGTGCTCCGCGCCCTGCGTCGGCCGGATCTCGGAGGAGGACCACTACGCCCTCGCCGAGGACCTGTGCCGCTTCATGGCCGGCCAGGCCACCCCGTTCGTCAAGGAGCTGCAGCGGCAGATGCAGGAGGCCGCCGCGGACATGGACTTCGAGACCGCCGCCGCCCGCCGCGACGACATCGCCGCCCTGGAGAAGGCCTTCGAGCGCAACGCCGTGGTGCTCTCCGACAGCACGGACGCGGACTTCTTCGCCCTCGCCGAGGACGAGCTCGAGGCCGCCGTGCAGGTCTTCCACGTGCGCGGTGGCCGCATCCGCGGCCAGCGCGGCTGGGTCACCGAGAAGGTCGAGGAGGCCGACGGCGGACGGCTGCTGGAGCAGCTGCTCGAGCAGGTCTACGGGGAGACGGCCGCGGAGGCCTCCGAGAGCGCCGCCATCGCCGCGGCCGCCGCGCCGCCGGAGCCGCGCGGCTCCAAGCACCGGCCCGCCGCCGAGCTCGCCTACCGCGAGGACGCCATCCCGCGCACCGTGCTGCTCTCCGAGCCCGCCGACAGCGCCGACCGGCTCGAGGAGTGGCTCTCCGGGCTGCGCGGCTCCCGGGTCACCATCGCGGTCCCGCAGCGGGGCGAGAAAGCCCACCTGATGGAGACGGTGCGGGAGAACGCCCGGCAGGCGCTGAAGCTGCACAAGTCCAAGCGCGCCGGGGACATCACCACCCGCTCCGCCTCGCTGCAGGAGCTGCAGGAGGCGCTGGGCATCCCGGTGCCGCTGATGCGCATCGAGTGCTACGACATCTCGCACGTGCAGGGCACCAACGTGGTCGCGTCCATGGTCGTGTTCGAGGACGGGCTGCCGCGCAAGGCGGACTACCGCAAGTTCTCCATCACCGGGGAGGCGGCCCGGGACGACACCGCCTCGATGTACGACGTCATCTCCCGCCGCTTCCGCCGCCACCTCGAGGAGAAGGCCCAGCGGGAGGCCGCCGGTCCCCGCACCGGGCAGGTCGAGGCCGGTGCCGAGGCGCCGGAGCGGGCGCGGTTCGCGTACCCGCCCAGCCTCGTGGTGGTCGACGGCGGCCCGCCGCAGGTCGCCGCCGCGGCCCGGGCGCTGGCCGACCTCGGCATCGACGACGTCCACGTGGTCGGCCTCGCCAAGCGGCTGGAAGAGGTGTGGGTCCCGGACGACGAGTTCCCGGTGATCCTGCCGCGGGCCAGCCAGGGCCTGTTCCTGCTCCAGCGCATCCGCGACGAGGCCCACCGCTTCGCCATCACCTTCCACCGCAAGAAGCGCTCCTCGGCGATGACCGTCTCCGTGCTGGACGAGCTGCCCGGGGTGGGGCCGGCCAAGCAGAAGGCCCTGCTCAAGCACTTCGGGTCGGTCAAGAAGCTCAGAGCGGCCCGGGTGGAGGAGATCGAGCAGGTGCCGGGGTTCGGTCGGGCGCTGTCGGAGAAGGTCGCCGCCGCCCTGCAGTCCCAGCAGGAGGACGCCGCCCCGGCCGTGAACATGACCACGGGCGAGGTGCTCTCCTGAGCCGCCGCCCCGCGTCGTGACGGCCGGCCCGGGCCGCGAACCCGGTTAGGCTGGAACGGACCGCCGCGGGCACGGGCGGCGGGCCACCGTCCCGGGCGGGGCGGCCCGCGGCCGGACGGCCCGGGACGGGACGGTCCGGAGCAGGACACGTGAGGGCAGGCCGAGGCAGGACGACGGGAGACGGATCGGACATGAGCGAGCACACCGCCGGCACGGACACGGCCGCGGACGGAACGAACCACGCGAAGCCCACGAGCTCGGAGCTGCTCATCGTCACCGGCATGTCCGGGGCCGGGCGCAGCACCGCCGCCAACGCCTTGGAAGACCTCGGCTGGTACGTGGTCGACAACCTGCCGCCGCAGATGCTGCACACCCTCGCGGACCTCGTCTCCCGCACCCCGCAGGCCCTGCCGAAGCTGGCCGTGGTGATCGACGTCCGCGGCAAGGCGCTGTTCAACGACATGAAGGAGACGCTCGCGGCCCTGGAGACCTCCGACGTCGACTTCTCCGTGCTGTTCCTGGACGCGGCCGACGAGGTGCTGGTCTCGCGCTACGAGCACCAGCGCCGGCCCCACCCCCTCCAGGCCGGCGGCCGGATACTGGACGGGATCCGGGCGGAGCGGGCCCTGCTGACGGACCTGCGGGAGTCGGCCGACGTGGTGCTGGACACCTCCGGGTTCAACGTGCACGCCCTGTCCAAGGCCGTGGCCGACCTCTTCTCCACCAACGGGCCCGTGGTGCTGCGCCTGACCGTGCTCAGCTTCGGCTTCAAGTACGGGGTCCCGGCGGACGCGAACTACGTGGCCGACGTCCGCTTCATCCCGAACCCGCACTGGGTCCCGTCCCTGCGGCCCCGCACCGGCAAGGACCCCGAGGTGCGGGACTACGTCTTCCAGGACGAGGGGCCCCGCCAGTTCGTGGACCGCTTCGTCTCGATGCTGGAGCCGGTCTTCGCGGGGTACCGTACGGAGAACAAGCACTACGCCACCATCGCGATCGGCTGCACGGGCGGGAAGCACCGCTCCGTGGCCGTCAGCGAGGAGGTGGCCCGCAGGCTCGCCAAGCTGCCGCTCGTGACCGTCAGCATCCAGCACCGGGACGTGGGCCGGGAGTGACCGGCCAGCCCTGACCCCCTTTGGACCCTCGATGACCATTCCCCCCACCGGCGCGTTCCCCCGGCTGCCGCTGAGCAGCCGCGCCGAGGCCGACCCGCACCACACCCCGGACCCGTCCGGGCGGCGCCCCGGCGACGAGAGCCCCTCCGTGGTGGCCCTCGGCGGCGGGCACGGGCTCTCGGCGAACCTCGCCGCACTGCGGCGCATCACCCCGCTGCTCACCGCCGTCGTGACGGTCGCCGACGACGGCGGCTCCTCCGGCCGGCTGCGCGACGAGCTCGGTGTCCTGCCCCCGGGGGACCTGCGGATGGCCCTCGCCGCCCTGTGCGACGACTCGGAGTGGGGCCGGACGTGGCGCGACGTCATGCAGCACCGCTTCAGCAGCGCCCCGGGCCGGGCCACGACCCTGGACAACCACGCCCTGGGCAACCTGTTGATCGTCACGCTGTGGGAGCTGCTGGGGGACCCGGTGGCCGGCCTCGAGTGGGCCGGTGCCCTGCTGGGCGCCCGCGGCCGGGTGCTGCCGATGTCCACGCAGCCGCTGGTGATCGCCGGCGACGTGCCCGGCGCCGGGACCCCCGGCCGCCCGGCGGACCCGGGCGCGGTCCGCACGATCACGGGGCAGGCGGTGCTCGCCAAGCAGGCCGACGTGGGCAACGTGCGCCTCGTCCCGCCCGACGCCCCGGCGTGCCCGCAGGCCGTGGAGGCGGTCGGGCTCGCGGACTGGGTGATCCTGGGACCGGGATCCTGGCACACCTCCGTGCTGCCGCACCTGCTGCTGCCGGCGCTGCGCCGGGCCATCTGCGACTCCGCGGCCCGCCGCTGCGTCACGCTGAACCTGTCCCCGGACACCGAGACCCAGGGCAAGACCGCGGCCGATCACCTGCGGGTCCTGCACGCCTACTGCCCCGACCTGGCCCTCGACGTCGTGCTGGCCGACCCCTCCGCCACCGAGGACGGTGCCGACCTCGAGGAGGTCGCCGCGTCCCTGGGCGCCGAGGTCTTCTACGCCGACGTCCGGGCCCACCCCGGCACCGCCGTGCACAACACCCTCCGGCTCGCGGCCGCCTACCAGGAGATCTTCGAGCGCCACCGCTGAGCCCGCCCGCACCGCCCCACATCCAGAGTCCCCAGGAAAGGAACCGCGTGGCCCTGACGTCATCGGTCAAGGAAGAACTGTCCCGCCTCGAGATCAAGAAGTCCTCGGAACGGCGCGCCGAGCTGTCGGCCCTGCTGCGCTTCGCGGGCGGACTGCACATCGTCTCGGGACGCATCGTCGTCGAGGCGGAGGTCGACCTCGGCGCCACGGCGCGCCGGGCGCGCCGGGCGATCGCCGAGGTCTTCGGCCACGAGAGCGAGATCGTGGTCGTCTCCGGCGGCGGACTGCGCCGCGGCAGCTCCTACGTGGTGCGCGTCGTCCAGGACGGTGAGGCCCTCGCTCGG
Organism: Kocuria sp. SM24M-10; assembly: GCF_001027955.1. NCBI lineage: Bacteria > Bacillati > Actinomycetota > Actinomycetes > Micrococcales > Micrococcaceae > Kocuria > Kocuria sp. SM24M-10. The sequence continues at coordinate 19,084 of NZ_LDNX01000158.1, forward strand.
CGCACCGGGCTGCTGGACTCGCGCGGGCGCCCGGTGCGCGGGCTGCCGCCGGCCGTGGTCAACGGGGCCGTGGCCGACGCCGAGGCCGTGCTGCGCGGCGCCTTCCTCGCCCACGGCTCCCTCACGGAGCCCGGCCGCTCCGCCGCGATGGAGTTCACCTGCCCCGGGCCCGAGGCCGCCCTGGCGCTGGTGGGCGCGGCCCGCCGGCTCGGGGTGCTCGCGAAGGCCCGCGAGGTCCGGGGGGTGGACCGGGTGGTCGTGCGCGACGGTGACGCGATCGCGGCGCTGCTCACCCGGATGGGCGCCCACCAGACGCTGCTGCAGTGGGAGGACCGCCGGATGCGCAAGGAGGTCCGGGCCACCGCCAACCGGCTCGCCAACTTCGACGACGCCAACCTCCGCCGCTCCGCCCAGGCCGCCGTCGCCGCCGGCGCCCGGGTGGAGCGGGCGCTGGAGATCCTCGGCGACGAGGTCCCCGAGCACCTGCGGCAGGCGGGGGAGCTGCGGCTGTCCAACAAGCAGGCGAGCCTGGACGAGCTCGGCCGGCTGGCCGACCCCCCGCTGACCAAGGACGCGGTCGCCGGCCGGATCCGCCGGCTGCTGGCCATGGCGGACCGCCGAGCCGAGGAGCTGGGGATCCCGGGCACGGACGCGGGAGTGGCCGCGGACGCCATGCCGTCCTGAGCGCCGTCCGGGATGCTGCACCGCCGGGGCCGGCGGGGGAGACCCGCCCGCCCCGGCGTGGTGCGGCCCGGGCTCGATCTGCCTCTCCGTGGGTTTCCGATGCCCTGGACACCAGAATGTTGTTTTGTGTGGGTTTTGGGATGAATTCGGGTTGAATCTTTCACGACCCCAAGACATCCCATCGATAACCACGTAGAATAGACGCGGTTCATCGATCCAGATCCCGACCAACACAGGAGAACCCAGTGACCATTCGAGTGGGAATCAACGGCTTCGGACGCATCGGACGCAACTTCCTCCGCGCGGCGCGCGAGCAGGGCAACAACATCGAGGTCGTGGCGGTCAACGACCTCACGGACCCGGAGACCCTGGTCCACCTCTTCAAGTACGACTCCATCATGGGCCGCTACCCCGGTGAGGTCGCCCTGAACGGCGACGGCATGACCGTCGACGGCCAGCAGATCACGTTCCTCGCCGAGCCGGACCCCGCGAAGCTGCCCTGGGGCGACCTGGGCGTGGACGTCGTCGTCGAGTCCACCGGCCGCTTCACCAACGGCAGCAAGGCCAAGGCCCACCTGGACGGCGGCGCCAAGAAGGTCGTCCTGTCCGCACCGGGCAAGGAGATCGACGGCACCTTCGTGCCGGGCGTGAACCTGGACTCCTACGACTCCGCGTCGATGAACATCGTCTCGGCGGCCTCCTGCACCACCAACTGCCTCGCCCCGATGGCCAAGGTGCTCAACGACGCGTTCGGCATCGAGCGCGGCCTGATGACCACCATCCACGCCTACACCGCGGACCAGAACCTGCAGGACGGCCCGCACTCGGACCTGCGCCGGGCCCGCGCCGCCGCCCTGAACATGGTGCCCACCACCACCGGCGCTGCCGCCGCCGTCGGCCTGGTGCTGCCGGAGCTCAAGGGCAAGCTGGACGGCTTCGCCGTGCGCGTCCCGGTGCCCACCGGCTCCGTGGTCGACCTGACCTTCGAGGCGTCCCAGGAGGTCTCCGTCGAGGCCGTCAACGCCGCCATGAAGGAGGCCGCCGAGGGCCCCATGAAGGGCATCGTCAAGTACACCGAGGACCCCATCGTCTCCTCGGACATCCAGGGCGACAGCATCTCCACGATCTTCGACGCCCCGCTGACGAAGGTCATCGACAACCAGGTCAAGGTCATCGCCTGGTACGACAACGAGTGGGGCTACACCTCCCGGCTCGTCAACGTCGTCCAGCACGTCGGCGACCAGCTCTGAGCGGCGGCGGCGCGGCGGCCCCGGGGTAGGGTGAGTGGCATGGCTCATGCACTTGACGAACTGATCGCCGACGGCGTCGCCGGACGCCGCGTCCTGGTCCGCTCGGACCTCAACGTCCCGCTGGACGGCTTCGCGGTGACCGACGACGGACGCGTCCGCGCCTCGCTGCCGGTCATCGAGAAGCTCGCCCACGCCGGGGCCCGCGTCATCGTGATGGCGCACCTGGGGCGCCCGAAGGGAGAGGTCGACCCGAAGTACTCGATCGCCCCCGCCGGGCAGCGCCTGGCCGACCTGGCCGACGTGCCGGTGCGGGTCGCCACCGACGTCGTCGGCCCGGACGCCCGGGACAAGGCCGGGGCCCTGGCCGACGGCGAGGTGCTGGTGCTCGAGAACGTGCGCTTCGACCCCCGGGAGACCTCGAAGGACGACGCCGAGCGCGGCGCCTTCGCGGACGAGCTCGCCGCCCTGACGGGTGAGGGCGGGGCCTACGTGGACGACGCGTTCGGGGCGGTGCACCGCAAGCACGCCTCCGTCTTCGACATCGCCCACCGGCTCCCGGCCTACCAGGGCGACCTGGTCAAGCGGGAGCTCGACGTGCTCACGAAGGTCGTCCAGGACCCGGAGCGGCCGTTCGTGGTCGTCATGGGCGGCTCCAAGGTCTCCGACAAGCTCGCCGTGATCGAGAACCTCATCGGCAAGGCCGACTCCCTGCTCATCGGCGGAGGGATGGTCTTCACGTTCCTGGCGGCCCAGGGCCACCGCGTCGGCGGGTCGCTGCTGGAGGAGGACCAGATCGAGACCGTCAAGGGCTACCTCGAGAAGGCCGCCGCCGCCGGCACGGAGATCGTGCTGCCCGTGGACGTCGTGTACGCGGCGGCGTTCGCCGCCGACGCGGCGCACGAGACCCGTCCCGTGGAGGACATCGTGGGCGGCGAGATCGGGGCCTCCGGCCTCGGCCTGGACATCGGCCCCGCCTCGGCGGCGCTGTTCGCCGAGCGGATCAAGGCCGCGCGCACCATCTTCTGGAACGGCCCCATGGGCGTGTTCGAGATGGACGCGTTCGCCGCCGGCACCCGGGAGGTCGCCGAGGCCATCGTCGCCGCGGACGCCATGAGCGTGATCGGCGGCGGGGACTCCGCCTCGGCGGTGCGCAACCTGGGCTTCCGCGACGACCAGTTCGGCCACATCTCCACCGGCGGCGGAGCCTCCCTCGAGTTCATCGAGGGCAAGGAGCTGCCCGGGGTCGTCGCCCTCGGCGCCTGACCCGCACGCACCACCGCGGAAGGGCACCCCGGCCCCGCACGGCCTGGGTGCCCTTCCGGCCCAGCGCACCACTGCCGACCCGCACGACGAGCGGCGCACCCGCCGCGGACAGGAGTTCCCCGATGACTTCGCAGACCAACGGACAGTTCGACCGCACGCCGCTGATCGCGGGCAACTGGAAGATGAACATGGACCACGCCCAGGCCATCACGCTGCTGCAGAAGCTCGCGTGGATCCTGGACGACGCCAAGCACGACTACTCCCGCGCCGAGGTGGCGGTCTTCCCGCCGTTCACCGACCTGCGCTCGGTGCAGAGCCTCGTCGACGGCGACGACCTGCGCGTGGTCTACGGCGCCCAGGACCTCTCCGACAAGGACTCCGGCGCCTACACCGGCGACATCTCCGGGCAGTTCCTGGCCAAGCTCGGCTGCACCTACGTGCTCGTGGGCCACTCGGAACGCCGCACGATCCACGGCGAGACCGACGAGCAGTGCAACGCCAAGATCGGCGCCGCCCACCGCCACGGCCTCGTCCCGGTGCTGTGCGTGGGCGAGGGCCTCGAGGTCCGCCAGGCCGGGGACCATGTCGCGTTCACCCTCGAGCAGCTGCGCGGCTCCATCGCCGGACTCGACGCGGAGCGGGTGGCCGAGCTCGTCGTGGCCTACGAGCCGGTCTGGGCGATCGGCACCGGCGAGGTCGCCGGCCCCGGCGACGCCCAGGAGATGGCCGCGGCCATCCGCGCGGAGCTCGCCGGGCTCTACGACGAGGCGACCGCCGCGAAGACCCGCATCCTCTACGGCGGGTCGGCGAAGGCCGCCAACGCCGGGGCGATCCTGCAGGGCAAGGACGTGGACGGCGTGCTGGTCGGCGGCGCCAGCCTCGACGCGCAGGAGTTTGCTAGCATTGCCAGGTTCGAGCAGCACCTCGTGACCGACTGATCACGACCCCCTGACCGTCCGCGCCCCGCCCGGCGCGGCTGCTCGACGGACACCCCGAGGGAAGGCCCCAGTGGAAATTCTGCAGACCGTGCTCCTGGCGATCATCGTGATCACCAGCCTCCTGGCCGTCCTGCTCGTGCTCCTGAACAAGGGCAAGGGCGGCGGGCTCTCCGACATGTTCGGCGGCGGGATGACCCAGTCGCTCAACACCTCCGGGGTGGCCCAGAAGAACCTCATCCGGCTCACCACCGGCACCGCCGTGGTGTGGGCGCTGTCCATCGCTGCCTACGCGCTGGTCATGCGCTTCGCCGAGGTCGCCGCCTGACCCGGTTCCGCACCGGCTGAGCGCGCTCCGCACGCAACCGGCCCCGGGTTCCCCGGCCGACCACGACGTTCCGTGATCGACCGGGGAACCCGGGGCCGGTCGCTTTTACTGGCTCTTCGGTCATTGAGTGGGGATCAGGGGATGAGCCCGCCGGCCGCCAGGAGCATACGGAGCCGGTAGTTGTCCCGGTTGCGGTAACCGCGGGCCAGGCGGCGATGGAGCTCGATGATCCCATTGATGGCTTCCGTCCCGCCGTTCGATGAGCGGCCGGTGCTGAAGTAGGCCAGAAACGAGTCCTTCCAGCGGCGCAAGGTCCGTCCGAGCCGTGCGATCTCCGGAACCGGGCAGGTGTGGAACGTGGCCAGGACCTTCTCAGCGAGCCTGCGGCCCTCGGCGAGGTCGGCAGCCCTGTAGGCAGCCCTGAGGTCCTGGGCGCACTGCCAGGCAAGGTAGACCTCTTCGTGAGCCGGATCGGCACGAACGGCGTTGGTGACCCGGTTGGCCTGACGGTCGGTGAGGTGCTCGGCTCCGGCCCGCAGGGTGCGCTGAATCCCGTACAGCGGATCGCCCTTACGGCCTCGCCGGCCCATGGTTTGCTGCTGGATACGGCGGCGGACCTCGTCCACGGCCTGGGTTCCGAGCTTGACGACGTGAAAGGCATCCAGCACGGCCACGGCGTCCTCGAGCTGGTCCTCGATCGCACCCCTGTATCCGGCGAAGGGGTCCAGGGCGGCGACCCGCACCCCGGCCCGGAACGACTCGGAGCGTTCGGCCAGCCAATCGGCGTAGGCCTTCTTCGACCGGCCCGGCACCAGGTCCAGCAGCCGGGCCCGTACCTTGCCCGTGGCATCCCGGGAGAGGTCGACCATCCCGGTCAACTCCTTCGGGCCCCGCTTCCGGGGATCGACGTGATGCCAGATGTGCTCATCGACCCCCAGGGAGTCCACGGCCTCGAAGCGGGACTGATCGGCGGCCATCCGTTCCAACTCGGGCCTGATCGCGCCCCAAACGGCCCGCCACGCGGTGCCGAACTGCCGGGCCAGGCCGGCGATGGTGGCGTGCTCCCGACGCAGTATCCAGCAGCAAACCATGGGCCGGCGAG
>NZ_LDNX01000159.1:0-1061 GCF_001027955.1 Kocuria sp. SM24M-10
GCACGGTGAACACCTACGGGGCGATCGGGAGCAAGTGGGTCCTCGGCGGGCGCGAGACGGGGGTCTACGGGTATCCGACGACCGACGAGGTGTGCGGGCTGGCCGGGCGTGGGTGCCGGCAGTCGTTCTCGGGCGACCGCACCATCTACTGGACTGCCTCCACCGGTGCGCGCACGGTGAACACCTACGGGGCGATCGGGAAGCAGTGGATCGGGACCGGGGGCGAGCGGGGGAGTCTGGGCTACCCCGTCACGGACGAGGTTGGGACCGGGACCGTGCACCAGAAGTTCCAGCGCGGCCTCGTCACCTGGAGCCGATCCGAGGGGTCCCGGATCCACCTGTTCCGCGGGGAGTGCCAGAACCTCAACAACGGCCGCTCGGTGCAGCCGACCCGCAACGCGGGGCGGGTGTCCCTGACCATCGCCGAGGGCTACGGCCGGTCCGAGGCCACGTTCGTCAACTGCGTGCGGATCGGCGGCAGCTACGTCGAGGAGTGGCGCACGTCCGCCTACGTGGGCGCCAGCGGCTTCAAGCGCCCGGGGGTCCCCTCCGGGCACACGCAGTACCTCTACTCGCCGCAGGGCTCGTACTCGGTCACGGAGTCCTTCGGGGTCTACAACCCCGGCACCGCGCTGCCCTACCGCCCGCTCAACCCGAACTCCCGGTGGGGCGGGCGCCTGGGCACCCTGTACAACAAGTACTTCGAGTCCACCGGCTACACCTGGCCGGACGAGAACATGTGGTACTTCGCGCAGTCCGGCGACTACCGGCTGGGCGTCGTCATCAACTACAACCGCCCGCCCGACTCGCCGATCGTCCAGGGCAACGGCTTCGCGATCTTCCTGCACGCCAACAAGAAGCCCACCGCCGGGTGCATCGCCCTGCACGAGCACGAGGTCGCCCGGTACATGCGCACCGCGCGGTCCGGTGACCGGATCATCATGGGCGTCCGGGCGGACCTGTTCCGCTGACCGGCTGAGGCCGGGGACCCGGCCACGGACGGACGGGGGACCGCGCGCCGCGCGGTCCCCCGTCCGTCCGTGCAGGACCAGGTCTACTCG
>NZ_LDNX01000016.1:0-12165 GCF_001027955.1 Kocuria sp. SM24M-10
GCGGGCCCCCGGCGGCGGGTCCCTGGACGTCCCCGGTGCCCGCCGCCCCGGCGGAGGGCACCGGGAACGGCGCCGCGGGCAGCACCGCGGAGGGCACGGCGGAGGCGCAGGACGCAGCGGCGGGCCGGGCGCAGGACCCGGCGCCGGCGGACACGGCCCCCGACCGGATCCCCGACCGGGTACCCGTCGCCCCCGCCACCCAGGCGCCCGGCCCGGAGGTCCCCGCCCCCGTGCGGGTGGTGGTGGCCGGCTCGCCGATCGACATGCCCGTGGTCCCGGTGGGGATCGAGGACAACGGCGCCATGACCATCCCGGACAACCACGTGGAGCTGGGCTGGTACCGGTACGGGCCGGCCCCCGGCTCGGAGGAGGGCGCCGCGGTCGTCGCCGGGCACGTCGACACCCTCACCGAGGTCACGCCGATGGCGCGGCTGAAGGACGTGCCGGTCGGGGCAGAGATCAGGGTGGAGCGCGCGGACGGCAGCGTCCAGCGCTACCGCACCGAGTCCGTCCGGCACATCCACAAGCAGTCCCTCGCGGACGCGGACCTGTTCCGCCGCACCGGCGAGCCCGTGCTCCACCTCGTGACCTGCGGCGGGGAGTGGCTCGAGGACATCGGGGACTACGAGGACAACGTGGTGCTGAGAGCGGTCCCGGTGCCCTGAGGGGCGGGAGGATGCGGTGTCCATGACCGGATGGCCGGTGTCCACTAGGCTGGGCAGGACGCAGACGCCCGGGGCGCACCCGGTCGCCCGCCACCACGACCTCCGGCCCACGAGGAGCCCTTCGACGATGCCGCCGCCGCCCCCGGACTGGGGACCCGAGCTCGACGCCGCGTTCGCCGCGGGGGACGAGCAGGCGCTCAGCGCGGCCTACCGGCACTGCGCGGGCGTCATCCGGGGCCTCGCCGTCCGGGCCCTGCGGGACGACACGGCGGCGGACGACGTCGTTCAGGAGGTCTTCATCCGGGCGTGGAAGTATCGGTCCGGCTACCGCCCCGAGCAGTCCTCGACCCCCGCGTGGCTGATCGGCATCGCACGCAACTGCATCGCCGACGCAGCCCGGACCGCCGGCCGGGAGGCCGAGCGCCGGCAGGCGGACGCCGTCCGGTCGGACCGGGAGCCGCGGCACGAGGAGTCGGACCTGCTCGTGGACCGGCTCGTGGTGCGGGCGGAGGTCGAGCGGCTGGGCCCGCCCCGGTCGACGATCATGGCGCTGGCGTTCTACGAGGAGCTGACGCACCAGCAGATCGCGCAGCACCTGGACCTGCCGCTCGGCACGGTCAAGAGTCATCTGAGGCGCGGCCTCATCAACCTGCGGACACGATTGGGAGACGGTCATGGCACACCTGAGTGAGGAGTCGCTGGTGCTCCTGGCTCTGGGTGAGGCCGGGGACCTGCAGGTCCAGGAGCACCTCGCCGGGTGCCGGGAGTGCGCCACGGAGCTCGAGAGCCTCGGACACGTGGTGCGGGTCGCGCGCGCCGACCTGCCCGCCCCGGCGGCGCCGGGGCCGGAGGTCTGGGCCGCCGTCCATGCCGAGCTGGGCCTCTCCGACGCGGTCGCGGCGGATCCGCTCGCCGGGTCCGCGGACCGCGGCCGGGTGCGCGACGGGGACGACGCCGCAGGCGGCGGGGACACCCCGTCCGCCGACGACGACGGGGCTCGCGGCGGGGCGACCGTCGTGGACCTCGCGGACCGCCGCCGGCGCGGGGTGCCCTATCCGCTGGCCGCCGCCGCGGCCGCGGCGGCGCTGCTCGTGGGCGGTCTCTCGGTCTGGGGGGCGCAGCGGCTGGGCCTGGAGCCGGAGCCCACGGTGCTGGCCACCGCCGAGCTCGAGCCCCTGGCCGGCTACACCGCCCGCGGCTCGGCCGAGGTGGACGAGCTGCCGGACGGGACCCGCCAGCTGGTGGTGCGCACCGACCCGGCCGACGTGGACGGCTTCAAGGAGGTCTGGCTGCTCGCGCCCGACGCCCAGCGGATGGTGAGCCTGGGCGTGATGGCCGGGGACGAGGCCGTGTTCGTGCTGCCCGCGAACCTGGACGTGGGGGAGTTCCCCGTCGTGGACGTCTCGAACGAGCCGATCGACGGGGACCCGACGCACTCGGGGGACTCGATCGTGCGGGGCGCCCTGCAGGCCTGAGCCGGATCACGCCCTCCGGTCAGAGCAGCGCCGAGGTCAGCCGGGCCACGTTGTCCGCGTACTTGTGCCACAGCGGCCGCCGCTTCCACTCCTCGAAGTCCAGCAGTGTGCTGGCCTCGTGGAACTCGGCGACCACCGCGTCCATCCGCCGCCGGAACTCGCGGTCCACGATGTACACGGACACCTCCAGGTCCAGGGCGAACGAACGTTCGTCCATGTTGGAGGAGCCGATCACCGACACGTAGTCGTCCACGAGCACGAACTTGGCGTGCAGGACCGTGGGGGAGCGGTAGCGGTAGATCTTCACCCCCGCCTCGACCAGCTCCTGGTAGTAGGAGTTCTGGGCGTGGTAGGCGAGGAAGTGGTCGGAGGTCTCGCCCACGAACAGCTGCACGTCCACCCCGGACTGGGCCTCGGTGGTCAGCGCGTGCATCAGCGACTCGTCCGGGACGAAGTAGGGGCTCGCGATGGCGATCCGCTCGTTGGCGTTGTAGATCAGGTGGTTGAACAGGCGCAGGTTGTTCTCCGTCTCGAACCCCGGCCCGGAGGGCAGCACCTGGGCGAAGACGGGCCCCTCGACGTCGGGCACCTCGCCGGTGACCTCGTCGAGCAGGAGGTCGCCGGTCTCGGAGTACCAGTCGCTCGTGAACAGCGCGTTGAGCTCGGCCACCACCGGGCCCGCGCACCGGATCATGAGGTCCTTCCACTCCAGGCCCTTCCGCAGGTTCTTCCGCTTGTTGTAGGAGCGGTGGATGACGTTCTGCGACCCGGTGAAGGCCAGGCTCCCGTCGACCACCAGGATCTTGCGGTGGTTGCGCAGGTCGGGCCGCTGCCACTCGCCCTTCCACGGCCGCACGGGGAGCATGCGCCGCCAGGGGAGACCGGAGCGGTCGAAGTGCCGGACGAGCTCCCGGTAGCCCGGATAGCCCACCGAGCCGAGGTGGTCGACCAGCACACGGACCCGCACCCCGCGCTCGTGCGCGCGGACCAGGGCGTCCAGGAGCACCCGGGACGTGTCGTCGACGGCCACGATGTAGAACTCGAAGTGGACGTAGTCCTCGGCCCGGTCCACCGCCTCCGCCATGACCCGCAGGCACTCGTGGTTGTCCGTGAGGATCTCGAAGGAGTTGCCGCCGACCATGGGCAGCGCCCCGAGGCTGTAGTTCAGCGCCGCGGTGGACTCGATCCAGTCCGGCAGCTGCTCGTGGGCGTTGCCGAGGATGTGCGCGTCCGGGGTGTTCTCCCGGATGACGTCGTTCATCTTCGCCTGCATCGCCATCCGCTTCCGGGGCAGCCGCGCCGAGCCGATCACGAGGAAGAGGAGCACCCCCACGATGGGCTGCAGGAAGATCGCCAGCAGCCAGGCCAGCGCCACCGAGGGCCGGCGGTTGTGCGGGATCCAGCCCAGCGCCACGAGCCGCAGGATCCAGTCGAGCACCACCACGACCACGAGGATCGACTCGGGCACGCCGTCCAGGGGCAGCAGGTCGTACGGGAGCAGGCGGAGGTCCACCGTGCCAGCCTATCGGCGCGGTGCGGCCGGCCGCCGCTCAGGCCGGGCGCGGCAGGACGTAGTCGATCTCCGGCCCCGGGCCCTCCCGCCGGAGGAAGCCCGCCGCCACCAGCACCTGGGCGGCCGGGGCGTTCCCCTCGGGCACGCTCGCCCGCACCGCGGTCACGGAGGGGTCCGCGAACGCGACTCCCAGCAACGCCGCGATCGCCTCCCGCGCGTAGCCCTGGTTCCGGCGGTCGGCGGTCAGGGAGCCCACGACCTCCAGCTCCGCGTCGATCGGCGGGCCCACGAAGCCGGCGGCGCCCACGACCTGCCCGCTCGCCTTCTCGAGGACGGCCAGCGGGGCGTAGACGGACTCCGTGGAGAAGTAGCCCCCGGCGAGCAGGGACTCGCGGGCGAAGTCCCTGTCCTCGGGCCCGGGGAACCCCGCGGCGAAGTGCTCCACCGCCTCGCCCGCGGCCACGGCCTCGAGCTCCCCGGCGGTGAACGGGCGGAGCAGGAGCCGGTCGGTCTCCAGGGCGGGTGCGGGACGCAGGGCCTCGAGGTCCTCGGTCATGCTGGTGCTGCTTTCTGCGTGCGCGGGTCGTGCGGCAACGGTGCCGAGGATCCGAGGATACCCGCGCCGGGCGGCGCGGGTATCCCCGCGGATCAGGCGAAGTACCTCGGCAGGGTGCCCTCGTGGGCCGCGCGGAGCTCCTCCAGGCCGATCCCGAACTCGCCCTGCACGTCCAGGGTGCGGTTCTCGGCGTCCACCACGCCGATCCGCTCGTGCGGGTAGGCGCGCATGGTGCACATGTCCTTGAACCGGACCTCCTCGCTGCGGGGCACGGCCACCACGGCGCGGCCCTGCGTCTCGGAGAAGAGCATGGTGAACAGGTCCACGCCGTCGCGCTCGCACACCTCGCCCAGGCCGATGCGCGCGCCGACGCCGAAGCGCAGCGCCATCTCGGCCAGGGTCGCGGCCAGACCGCCCTCGGCGACGTCGTGGGCGGCGTCGACCATGCCGTCCCGGGACATGTTGATCAGCAGGTCGCCGAGCAGCTTCTCCCGGGCCAGGTCCACGGCCGGGGGGAGCCCGCCGAGGTGGCCGCGCAGGTTCGCCCACTCGGAGCCGTCCAGCTCGTCGCGGGTGGTGCCGAGCAGGTAGATCGCCTGGCCGTCCTCGCGCCAGCCCGAGGGGGTGCGGCGGCGGACGTCGTCGAGCACGCCCAGCATCGCGACCACCGGGGTCGGGTGGATGGCCACGCCGCCGGTCTGGTTGTACAGGGACACGTTGCCCCCGGTGACCGGCACGCCGAGCTCCCGGCAGCCGTCCGCCAGCCCGCGCACGGCCTCCGCGAACTGCCACATGGTCTCCGGGTCCTCGGGGGAGCCGAAGTTCAGGCAGTCGGAGACGGCTGCGGGGCGGGCGCCGGAGGTGGCCACGTTGCGGTAGGCCTCGGCCAGAGCCAGCTGCGCGCCCGCGTACGGGTCCAGGTAGGCGTAGCGGCCGTTGCAGTCCGTGGACAGGGCCACTCCGAGGCCGGTCTCCTCGTCGACGCGGACCACTCCGGCGTCGTCGGGCATGGCCATGGCGGTGTTGCCCTGCACGTAGCGGTCGTACTGGTCCGTCACCCAGTCCTTGGCGCACAGGTTGGGCGAGGCCATGAGCTCCAGGACGGCGTGCTTCAGCTCCGCGCCCGAGGGCCGGGAGGCGTCGGCGGGGGAGCCGCTGAAGTGCTCGGCCTGGAGCCGGTCCTGGTCCGCGGGGCGGTGGTAGGGGCGCTCGTAGACGGGGCCCTCGTGGGCGACGGTGCGCGGGTCGACGTCGACGATGACCTCGCCGTCCCACTCGATCACGAGCCGGCCGGTGTCGGTGACCTCGCCGATCCACGAGTGCTCGATGTCCCACTTGGCCATGACGGCCTCGAAGTCGGCGACCCGCTCCGGGGTCACGACCGCCATCATGCGCTCCTGCGACTCGGACATCAGGATCTCGCCCGGGGTGAGGGTGGGGTCGCGCAGCAGCACCGCGGTGAGGTCCACGTGCATGCCACCCTCGCCGTTGGAGGCCAGCTCCGAGGTGGCGCAGGAGATGCCCGCCGCGCCGAGGTCCTGGATGCCCTCCACCAGGGAGCCCTTGAACAGCTCGAGGCAGCACTCGATGAGCACCTTCTCCGCGAAGGGGTCGCCCACCTGCACGGCCGGCCGCTTGGACGGCTTGGCGTCGTCGAAGGACTCCGAAGCGAGCACGGAGGCCCCGCCGATGCCGTCGCCGCCGGTGCGGGCGCCGAAGAGGACCACCTTGTTGCCCACGCCGGAGGCGTTCGCCAGGCGGATGTCCTCGTGGCGCATCACGCCCACGGCCAGCGCGTTGACCAGCGGGTTGCCCTGGTAGACGGAGTCGAAGACGACCTCGCCGCCGATGTTGGGCAGGCCCAGGGAGTTGCCGTAGCCGCCGACGCCGGCGACGACGCCGTGCACCACGCGGGCGGTGTCCGGGTGGTCGATCGCCCCGAAGCGCAGCGGGTCCATCACGGCCACCGGGCGGGCGCCCATCGAGATGATGTCGCGCACGATCCCGCCCACGCCGGTGGCGGCGCCCTGGTAGGGCTCCACGTAGGACGGGTGGTTGTGGGACTCGATCTTGAAGGTCACGGCCCAGCCGTCCCCGAGGTCGGTGACACCGGCGTTCTCGCCGATGCCGACCATCAGGTCCTTCGTCATCTCCTCGGTGACCTTCTCGCCGAACTGGCGCAGGTGGACCTTGGAGGACTTGTAGGAGCAGTGCTCGGACCACATGACCGAGTACATGGCCAGCTCCGCGGCGGTGGGACGGCGGCCGAGGATCCTCTTGATCTCCTCGAACTCGTTGTCCTTGAGGCCCAGCTCGGCCCAGGGCAGCTCGGTGTCGGGGGTGCCCGCCGCGTGCTCGACGGTGTCCAGGTTGAAGTGCTTCTCGCTCATGGAGTGCTCGGTGTCCCTTACTTGACCAGTGCCTTGAGGGCGGAGACGAACAGGCCCAGCCCGTCCGTGCCGTCGCGCATGCCGACCTCGCCGGCGGCGGAGGAGTCCGCGCCGAAGCCGGGCTCCACCGCGTGCTCGGGGTGGGGCATGAGGCCCACCACGTTGCCGCGGTCGTTGCAGATCCCGGCGATGTCCCGGCGGGAGCCGTTGGGATTGACGCCGACGTAGCGGAAGACCACGCGGCCCTCGGCCTCGAGGGCGTCGAGGGTGCGCTCGTCCGCCACGTACTGCCCGTCCTGGTTCTTCAGCGGGACCACGATCTCCTGGCCCTGCTCGAACTCGGTGGTCCACACGGTGGCGCTGTTCTCCACGCGCAGGCGCTGGTCCCGGCACAGGAACTTCAGGTGGTCGTTCTTGACCATGGAGCCCGGCAGCAGGTGGGACTCGGTGAGGACCTGGAAGCCGTTGCAGATGCCCAGGACCGGCAGCGGGGCGGAGCCCGAGGTGCCCGTGGCGGTCGCGCCGTCGATGATCCGGCCCATCAGCGGGGCGAACCGGGCGATCGCCCCGGCCCGCAGGTAGTCCCCGTAGGAGAAGCCGCCGGGCAGGACGACGGCGTCGACGCCCTGCAGGTCCTCGTCGGCGTACCACAGGGGAACGGGGGTGCCGCCGGCGAGCATCACGGCCCGCGCGGCGTCGCGGTCGTCGAGGGTGCCCGGGAAGGTGACGACCCCGATCCGGGCGTCCGCGAGCGCGGCGTCCGGTGCGGGGCTGGAGAGGTCCGCGATCAGCGGGGTCTCGGCCATGCTCAGCGCTCCTCGTCCAGGACGGCCACCCGCACGACGTCCTCGATCACGGGGTTGGACAGCAGCTTCTCGGCCGCCTCGCGCGCCTGGGCCAGCACGTCCTCGGTGGCCTCGCCGTCGACGGTCAGCTCGAAGCGCTTGCCCTGGCGCACGCCGGCGAACCGGTCCAGCCCGATCCGCGGCAGCTCGTTGGCGATCGCCTTCCCCTGCGGGTCGAGGATCTCGGGCTTGGGCATGACGTCGACAACAATGCGGGCCATCGGGGAACTCCTGAGGGTCGTGCAGCGGGCCGGGATCCGGCGAACGGTGACCATCCTATCGTTCCGCCGCCCGCCGGGGTGTCCCGGAGCGGCCGGTGCCGCCGGGTGTGGTAGGCGCCACGCCGGGCGGGTTCCGGTGCGGTCTCCAGGGCGGTTCCAAGCTGCGTGCGGTAGACCGTGGTCCCATGAGGAGCACGAGCCGCACGCCCCGCACCGCGGGCGCCGGTCCCGACGACGCCCGGCTGGTCCCGTTCTACCGCCGGGTCCTGACGCTGCTGGGGATCGGCACCGTCCTCGGCGCGCTGACCGAGCTGGCCATGCTGCGGCACTGGCAGGGGCCCGCCCAGCTGGTCCCGTGGGCGGTCCTGACGGTGCTGCTGCTCGCCGCCGCGGCGTGGCTGGTGCGGCGCAGCGCCGGGACCGCCCGCACCGTGCAGGTCGCCGCCGCGGTCTCCGTGCTGGGCGCCGCCTACGGCGTCTACGAGCACGTCCTGGCGAACCTGCGGGCCGGGCCGCTGGACCCGCGGTACGCCGAGCTCTGGGAGTCGATGTCCGGGGCGGCCCGGCTGTGGCTGGCGTCCAGCGGGGCGGTCGGGCCGTCTCCCGTGCTCGTGCCCGGGACGATGGGCCTGGCCGGGGTGCTGCTCTGGCTCGCCGTCCTCCGCTGGCGCCCCGCGGTCGACGGCCCGGAGCTGAGCGCCTAAAGTGGTCAGGGTGCTGAGCATCGGGGTGTCCCGGTGGCCGGCGCCCGCACCGTCCGGACCCCATCTCGGAAGGACCACGTCATGAGCCAGCCAGAACAGCAGCAGGACGTCCCCGGCGACCAGTCGGAGATGACCCCCGTCCCGGACTGCGGTGAGCACAGCTACCGCGGCTCCGGCAAGCTCACGGGCAAGGCCGCGATCATCACCGGCGGCGACAGCGGCATCGGCCGCGCCGCGGCCATCGCCTACGCCCGGGAGGGCGCGGACGTCCTCGTCGCCTACCTCGAGGAGGACGACGACGCCCGGGACACCGCCCGCTGGATCGAGGAGGCCGGGCGCAGGGCCGTGCTGGTGCGCGGGGACCTCTCCGACCCGGCGCACTGCCGCAGCGTCGTGGACCGAGCCGTCCAGGAGTTCGGCAAGGTCGACGTGCTCGTCTCCAACGCCGCCTACCAGATGAGCCGCGAGAGCCTCGACGAGATCAGCGACGAGGAGTGGGACTACACCTTCCGGCTCAACGTCGGGGCGATGTTCCACCTGACCAAGGCCGCGGTGCCGCACATGGCCCCCGGCTCGGCGATCATCGGCAGCTCCTCGGTGCAGTCCGACCAGCCGTCCCCGCAGCTGGCGCCCTACGCCGCGACGAAGGCCGCGATCGCGAACTTCTCCGCCGGGCTGGCCCAGATGCTGGGCGAGAAGGGCATCCGCGTCAACAGCGTGGCCCCCGGGCCGATCTGGACGCCGCTCATCCCGGCGACCATGCCCCCGGAGAAGGTCGGCGCCTTCGGCGACGACGTCCCCCTGGGCCGGGCCGGGCAGCCCGCCGAGCTGGCGCCCGTCTACGTGCTGCTGGCCTCCGACGACGGCAGCTACATCTCCGGGTCCCGGGTCGCCGTGACCGGCGGCAAGCCGATCCTGTGACGGCCCGTCCACGGCCCGTCGTGGCACCGGGCGACCTGTCCCCCCGCCGGGACGGCTATGTGGAGCTGCGCTCCTACGCGGCCATCGGGGACGGCCGCACGGTCGCGATGGTGGCCCACGACGGGTCCGTGGACTGGTACCCGGTGCCCGACCTCGACTCCGCCCCCGCGTTCGCGCGCCTGCTCGACGCCGAGCACGGCGGGTGCGTGGAGCTGTCCCCGGCCGGTCCCTGCGAGATCGCGCGCAGCTACGTCCCCGGCACGAACGTGCTGCAGACCACCTACACGACCGGCACCGGGACGGTGCGGGTGACGGACTCCCTCAACGTCGGCTCCACCGGGCAGCTGCCGTGGAACGAACTGGCCCGCACGGTGGAGGGGGTCTCCGGGGAGGTGCCCATGACGTGGCGCGTGACCCCCGGCACCATGTTCAACACGGTCTCCCCGTGGATCCAGGACACCGAGCAGGGACCCGTCCTGCGGGTCGACGCGGTCTCGTTCGGGGTGCGCTCGGAGGCGCTGGGCGAGTGCGTGGTGGGCGGGCAGGAGATCTCCGGGCGCTTCGGCACGACCCCGGGCTCCCGGCACCTGCTCGCGGTCGTCTCGACGCACAGCGAGCCCCTGCGACTGCCCACCCCGGAGAGCATCCGCAAGAACGTGGACCTCACCCTGGACATGTGGCGGCGCTGGACCGACCTGCTGGAGTACGACGGGCCCTACCGGGCCGACGTGGAGCGCAGCGCCCTCACGCTGAAGATGCTCAGCCACGGGCCGTCCGGCTCGATCGCCGCCGCCGCCACCACCTCGCTGCCGGAGAACCGGGCGGGCACCAAGAACTACGACTACCGCTTCGCCTGGGTGCGAGACGCCGCCTACACCCTGCACGCGCTCCTGCGCCTGGGCGAGCAGGAGGACGTGCACGCCGCGGTGTCCTGGCTGCTGCGCCTGGCCCGGGCCCAGTCCCCGGAGCTGCACGTGCTCAACCGGCTCAACGGTGCGGTGCCCGGGGACGGGATGACCGTGTACGAAGCCCCGGGATGGCAGGGGGTGGGCCCCGTGGTGTCGGGCAACGCCGCCGCCGAGCAGCTGCAGCTGGGCGTCTACGGGGACCTCTTCGACATGGTGGACCTCTACGTGGGCGGCGGCAACGTGCTCGACGCGGCCACCGGGCGGATGCTCGCCGACGTGGCCGACCGGATCTGCGACCTGTGGCGCCGTCCCGACGCCGGGATGTGGGAGCTGCCCGAGCACCGCCACTACACGAGCTCGAAGATGGGCTGCTGGCACGGCCTTGACCGTGCGGTGCACCTGGCCGACGTCGGCCAGATCCCCGGCAGCGCCGACCGCTGGCGCGCGGAGCGGGACCGGATCGCCACGTGGATCGACGAGAACTGCTGGAACGACGCGCGCGGGGCCTACGTCTGGTACCCGGGCACGGACGAGCTCGACACCTCGGTGCTGCTGCACGCGATCAGCGGCCTGGACCGGGGGCCGCGGATGAGCTCCACCGTCGACGCGCTGCGGGAGGAGCTGGGCACCGGCCCCCTGCTGCACCGCTACAGCGGGATGCAGCACGAGGAGGGCGCCTTCGTCGCCTGCTCGTTCTGGGCCGTGGCGGCGCTCGCGCACGTGGGACGGCAGGACGAGGCCGTCGAGCTCATGGACGAGATGCTCGGCCGGGGCAACGACCTGGGGCTGTACACCGAGATGATCGACCCCGCGGACGACGCCTTCCTCGGCAACTTCCCGCAGGCCCTGAGCCACCTCGCGCTGCTGACGGCGGCCCTGACCCTGGAGGAAACGGGCCGGTCCTGAGCGGCGCCGCTCCCGCGACGCGGCCGGCGCCGGTCAGGACCCGGCCGTCAGTACCGGTCGGCGGAGACGAGCCGGACGAGCTCTCCGACCCGGTCCTCGGGCAGGGAACGGGCGATGTCCGCCTGGCTGAGCATCCCGATGAGCTCCTGCCCGTCGATCACCGGCAGGCGACGCACCTGGTGCTCCTGCATGGTCCGCACGGCCTCCTCGACGCTGTCGTCGGCGCCGATGGTCACGGGCTTGCCCTCGGCGAGCTCCCGGGCCCGGGCCGTCCGGGCGTCCCCACCGTCCGCGATGCAGCGCACGACGATGTCCCGGTCGGTCAGCACGCCGACCAGCCGGCCGTGCTCCCCGCAGACGGGCAGGGCACCGACGCCCAGGTCCTTCATCTTCCGCGCGGCCGCCTCGAGGGTCTCCCGCTCGCCGATGCACTCCGCACCGGGGGTCATGATCTCGCGTGCCTTCGTCATGGCTGCTCCTCCTGCTCGGTGGACGAGGACCGCCGTCGCGCCGGCGGTCCGTGGCACCAGGGTAGGAGCCGCGCCCGGGCCTGTCTGCCCCCCCGGGGGCGGATCCGGACCGGCGTCGTGGCGGGGCCGGCGGGCTGGAAGAATGGGGCCATGACCCAGCACCCTCCGACGACCACCCCCGGACTCGACGGCCGGGACGCCGAACGACTGGCGCAGGCCCTCGTGTCCCGGGACGTGACGGTCTTCGTGGACGGCACCTCCCTGCGCCTGCCGGAGGGAGCCCGCGACGCCGTCGTCGACCTCCTGTCCCGGCTCACCCGCGGGGAGTCCGTCACCGTGAGCTCCGCCCGGCAGCCGCCGACCGGCTCCGAGGAGCTGCTGACCACGTCCCAGGCGGCGGCGCTGGCCGGGATCTCCCACACCTACCTGCGCAACCTCACCAGCGAGGGGGTGATCCCGGTGCAGTACCGCGGCAGCCACCGCCGGATCCGCCGCTCGGACATCCAGACCTGGCTCGCCCGCCACGGCGACGACGCCGCCGACGCCGCCGACGCCGCGGCCGAGCTGCTGACCACGTCCCAGGCGGCGGCG
>NZ_LDNX01000160.1:0-10557 GCF_001027955.1 Kocuria sp. SM24M-10
GGCGGCGCGGGCCGCGGCCCGGACCGCCGCCGCCGCCGCGTCCGGGGCGGCGTCCACGGTCAGGGTGATCCGGTCGCCGGCGAGGTCGCTCTTGAGCCGGGACGCGGTGTCGTCGGCGATGATCCGGCCCCGGTCCACGACCATGACCCGCTCGGCGAACTGGTCCGCCTCGTCCAGGTAGTGTGTCGTGAGGAACAGGGTCGACCCGTAGCGCCGGCGCAGCTCGAGGATGTGCTCCCACAGGTTCGCCCGGGACTGCGGGTCCAGCCCGGTCGTGGGCTCGTCGAGGAAGAGCAGCTGGGGGCCGGGGATCAGGCCCAGGGCGATGTCCACGCGCCGGCGCTGGCCGCCGGAGAGCTTCATCGTGGGCCGGCGCACGAGCTCCCCGAGGCCCAGCGCCTCCACGAGCTCGTCCGCGCGGCGCCGCGTCTCCGCCCGGCCCAGCCCGTAGAGCGCGCCCTGGCTGAGCAGCTCGTCGCCCACCCGCTGGTACTGCCCGGCCCCGTTCTTCTGCCCGATGTAGCCGATGCGCGCGCGCACCTCGGCCGGCTGCCGGGCGATGTCGAACCCGCACACGGTGGCGGTGCCGCCGGTGGGCCGCAGCAGCGTGGTGAGCATGCGCAGGGACGTGGACTTGCCCGCACCGTTGGGCCCGAGGAACGCGGTCAGCGTTCCGGGCGCCACGTCCATGGTCAGGTCGCGCACCGCGTCGACGATCCGGCCGCCGGGCCCGCGGAAGCTCTTGCTCAGCCCCCGGGCGCTGATGATGGGTGGGGTGCTCATGGGTCCACGGTAGAAGGCTTTCCGGCCGGATGGCGTCCGCACCGGGGCGGGCACCCCATAGAGTTCAGGGCGTGACCCTGCAGACCACCACCTTCGACCCCGCACGGGTCCGGCGCGCCCGGATCGCGGTGTCCGCCTTCTTCCTCACCAACGGCGCCCTCTACGCGAACCTCCTGCCCCGCCTGCCGGAGGTCAAGGAGGCGTTCGGCCTCTCCAACACCCTGTACGGGTTCCTCGTGGTGGCGTTCCCGCTCGGGGCGATCCTGGTGGGCGCTCTCCCGGCCCGGGCCATCCGCCGCTTCGGCTCCGGGCACGTCGCGGCGCTGGGCACCGTGCTGCTCGCCGTGTGCCTGGCCGCCGCCGGGGCCGGCGCCGGGCTGGGCGCCGGCACGCAGGCCGGGGTGGTCGTGTTCCTCGCGGCCATGTTCCTGGGCGGGGCGCTGGACGCCCACGTGGACACCGCCCAGAACGCCCAGGGGATGGAGGTGCAGCGGGCCCGGGGCCGCTCGGTCATCAACTCCCTGCACGCCCTCTGGAGCCTGGGCGCGGTGCTCGGCGGGCTGATGGGCGCCGCGGCGCTCGCCCTCGGCGTCCCGCTCGGGTGGCACCTCCCGGTGAGCGGGCTCGTGTGGAGCGTGGTCGCCCTGGTGGCGCTGCGCTCCGCGCTGACCCCGGCCGAGGGCACGGCCCTGCGCACGGTGGCCGACCCTGCGGAGCCGGAGCCCGGGGACCCGGCGGGCACCGCGCCGGAGCGGCGGCGGGCCGGGGCCGGGCACCGGTCGGCCGGGCGCATCGTCGTCGTCAGCCTCCTGCCCGTGGCCCTGATCGCGATGGCGGGGGTCATGGTGGAGGACGCGGGGATGAACTGGTCGGCGGTCTACCTCAACGCCGAGCTGGGCGCCCCGCTGGCCACCGCCGGGCTGGGCCTGGTCGCGCTGATGGCTGCCCAGTTCGTGGGCCGGGTGCTCGGGGACCCCCTGACCGACCGCTGGGGCCGGGTCGCCGTGGCCCGGGCCGGCGCCGCCCTCAGCGCGCTCAGCCTGCTCCTGGTGGTGCTCGCCCCCGTCCCGGCCGTGGCGGTGGCAGGCTTCGCGGTGGCCGGCTTCGGCTGTGCGACCCTCGTGCCCGCCGCCTTCCACGCCGCCGACGACATCCCGGGACTGCGCACCGGGACGGGCCTGGCGCTGGTCAGCTGGCTGATGCGGATCAGCTTTCTGAGCCTGTCCCCGGCCATCGGGATGCTCTCCGACGCCGTGGGGCTGCGGGCCGCCCTCGTGGTGGTGCCGGTCTTCGCCCTCGTCGCGGCGCTGACGGCCGGGGTGCTCCGCGACGGGTCGGCGGCCTCGCCGCGGAACTGATCCGGGTCTATCCTGGCTCCACCATGCATCACCACTTCTTCCGCTGACGGGTCCCGCGCACCCGCCGCCGCACGTGCCGCGGCGGGTCCCCTTCCTGCCCACCCGTCCCGTCCCGAGGAGCCCGGCCCGTCCGGCCGCGCGGCTCCGCAGCCCGGAGGAAGCATGTCCACGACCCCCGCCCACCGTCCTCCCCTGCTCGCGGGCGAGCAGGCCCAGCTGGTCGCCGCGGGCGTCCGCCTGCGCCGCGGCCCCCGGCTCGTGCTCGACGGGCTCGACCTCACCGTCACCCCCACCACCCGGCTGGGGGTGGTGGGGGAGAACGGCCGCGGCAAGACCTCCCTGCTCGGCGTGCTCTCCGGCGCCCTCGCCCCGGACGCCGGCACGGTGCGCCGCACCGGGACGCTGGCGGTGGTGGACCAGGAGCTGCCCGTGCCCGCCGAGGCCACCGTGGGCGACCTGCTCGATTCCGAGCTCGCCGCCGAGCACGCCGCGGTGGCCGAGGTGCAGGACGCGGCCCGCGCCCTGGCCGCCGGAGCCCCCGGCGCCGACGAGGCCTACGCCCGGGCCCTGACGGACGCCTAGGCCCTCGACGCCTGGGACGCCGACCGGCGGGTGGACCTCGCCCTCCAGGCCCTGGGGGCGGTGACCGACCGCTCCCGGGTGCTCGCCACCCTGTCCGTGGGCCAGCGCTACCGCGTGCGCCTGGCCTGCCTGCTGGGCACCGTCCACGACCTCCTGCTGCTCGACGAGCCCACCAACCACCTCGACGCCGCGGGGCTGGCGCACCTGGGCGCGGCGCTGCGCGAGTTCCGCGGCGGCGTGGTCCTGGTCAGCCACGACCGCAAGCTGCTGGGCCAGGTGGTGGACACCGTCCTGGACCTCGACCCCAGCCGGGACGGCCGCCCGCGCTGGTACGGCGGCGGACTGGCCGGCTGGCGGGCGGGGCGCACGGCCGAGCGGTCCCGGTGGCTGCGCGAGCACCAGGAGCAGCTGGCCGAGCACGCCCGACTCAGCGACGACCTCGCCCGCGCCCGGTCCCGGCTGGTCGACGGGTGGCGGCCGGAGAAGGGCACGGGCAAGCACACCCGCGCCACCCGGGCCCCCGGCCTGGTGCGCTCGGTGCACCGCCGGCAGGAGGACCTCGACCGGCACCGGGTGGACGTCCCCGAGCCACCCCTGGTGCTGTCCGTGCCCGAGCTGCCCGCCCTGCCCGGCGCCGAGCTGGTGCGGGCGCAGGGCATCGCGGTGGCGGGGCGGCTGCCCCGGCCCGTGGACGTGGCGCTGGGCTCCGGGGACCGGCTGGTGGTCCGTGGTCCCAACGGGGCCGGCAAGTCCACCCTGCTGCAGGTCCTCGCCGGCGGCCTGGTTCCCGACGCCGGCTCCCGTGCGGCCGCCCCCGGGCTGCGCATCGGCCTGCTCGCCCAGGAGGGCCCGCGGCCCGATCCCCGGCCCGCCCAGGAGGTGTACGAGCAGGAGCTGGTCCGGCTCGTGCTCGCCGGCCGGCTGGCCGAGGCCGAGGTGCTGCCCCTCGCCGAGCTCGGGCTTCTCGACGCCCGGGACCGGCAGCGCCCGGCGGCCGAGCTCTCGGCCGGCCAGCGGCGGCGGCTGGACCTCGCCCGGGTGCTCGCCGCCCGGCCGCACCTGCTGCTGCTGGACGAGCCCACGAACCACCTCTCGATGGCCCTGGTGGACGAGCTCACCGAGGCGCTCGCGGCGACGGCCGCCGCAGTGGTGCTGACCACCCACGACCGGCAGCTCCTGCGGGACACCAGGCACTGGCCGCGCCTGCTCCTGTGACCTGGCGCCGCCGCCCCCTCCCGTCCCGGACCCTCATGCGCCGAGTCCCCCAGCCCTGTGGGCTCGACGCGCCGAGTCCCCCATGAGGCGCCAATTCCCCTCGATCGTTCTGGGGGGATTGGCATGAGGTGGGGGACTGGGCCGCCACGTGGGGGACTCGGCGGTGGGGGCCTGGGGATGGTGGGGGACTCGGCGGTGGAAGGCATGGACGGCCGAGTGATGGGGACTCGGCGGTGGCGGGGGCATGGACGACCGAGGGGTGGGGACTGGGCGATGAGCAGGAGGTGATGGGGAGGAAGTGCTGGGGAGGGGTGACGGGGCGGGTGGTCCGGGTGGGTCAGTCGATCCGGACCTCGCGGGCCCCGCGCTCGAGGCCGCGCTCCAGGGCTGCGATGACGTCGTCGATGTTGTGGCCGGGAGGCAGCGCGGGCGGGAGCCCGGCCAGCGCCCGGTCCACGAGCCCGGTGTCCATGTGGGGCAGGCGGGCGTCCACCACGGCGATCCGGCGGGGCCGCAGCTCCCGCCGCAGGGAGCCCAGCCACGAGGCCATGGCTGCCTTGCTCGCGGCGTAGGCGCCCATCCCGGCCAGTGGCAGCTCCGCGACCACCCCGGTGAGCACCGCCACCGCGCCGCCGTCCACGAGGTGCGGCAGCGCGGCGCGGATCACGGCCATCGGACCGAGGGCGTTGACCTCGAACAGCTCCTCCACGACCGCCTCGTCCTCCTCGGTAGCGGGGCCGAACGCGGCGACGCCCGTCGCGATCACCACGGCGTCGAACCCGCCGAGCTCCTCCGCCGCCGTGCGCACCACCGCGGCGGCCTCGTCGTGGTCCACGAGGTCCAGGGCGTGCGCGGCGCGTGCCCCCAGCCGGGCGCGCAGCTGCTCCGCGTCCGCGGCCGAGCGGCCCGTCACCACGAGATTGCCGGTGTGCTCGCCCAGCCGCTCGCACAGCCGCTGTCCCAGGACGCCGGTCGCGCCCACCACGAGGATCCGTGCGTCGTTCAGGTCCATGGTCGTTCTCCCGCCCACTCGAGGGGCCCGGGCCGGGGCCGTGACCCCGAGCGTACCGATCCGCCCCGACACCGCCCAGAGCCTGCCCTCGTCGTCGTCGCCCTCGTGCCGGATGTGCGTCCGGCAACGAGGAAACGCCGCCGCCGCGCGGGCCGTTGCCGTCGGTGTCCCGGCCGGCGTGGATCGCGGTGCTCGGAGCCGTGCCGGGCGAGCTCGTCCGCGGTGCGCTCCGTCGCCATGGACCTCACCGACGCGTCCCGGCTGCACGACGCCGACGGCTGGCAGGGCGACGTGCGGCTGACGACCTCGCTGACCGACGCCGACGTCCCGCCGCCCACCGTCATGCTCCCCGCTCGTCATGCACGGCTTGGGGCCGGTCGAGACCGGGGCGGACGCGCCCAACGGCATCACCGACCGCACGGTGGTCCTCGACTCCGCCCACGACCCCCCCCCCCCCCCTTGCGGCGGCCGAGGCGCACGCCGCGACGGAGGAGCACCGGCAGGTCCGGGCGATGGTCGCCCCGTTCCGCGCCTGAGCCCCGGAAACGCGCGGGGGACCGGTGGCCACGCGGCCGGGACGAGACCGGCGGGGCCCGGAACGCCCTCGGCAACCGGCAGGCGACCGGCGGCTCCGGAACGCCCTCGGCAGCCGGCGGGCAGCCGGCGGGCGACCGGCGGCCCCGGAACGCCCTCGGCAGCCGGCGGGCGACCGGCGCGCACCGACCCCTCGCGGCCCGGGATGGCCTAGGGTCACTGGTCAGGCGGTGGCACCGCAGCCACCCCGTGACCCGAGAGGCCCTCCCCGTGCACAAGATGATCGTTCTCTACCCCGAGCCCGAGGACCGGGCGGCGTTCGTGAGCTACTACGAGTCCACCCACCTTCCCCTGGTGCAGCAGCTGCCCGGGCTGCTGGACTGGCGCTACAGCGTGGACGTCAAGGCCGCCACCGGCGGCTCCCCGTACTTCGCGGTGTTCGAGGCCGACTTCGCGGACGCCGAGGCCATGGGCGAGGCCCTGGCCTCGCCGGAGGGCGCCGCCGTCGGCGCGGACGTGGCCAACTACGCCACGGGCGGGGCCGTGGTGCTCGACTACCCGGTGAGCGGTCCCGCCGCGGCCCGCTGACGGCGGCCGGGCCGGCCCTCCGGATCCAGCATCCGCACCGGGGCCTCCCGCGTCCCCACCTCGCGGACCGTCCCGGTGAGGGTCATGGGGAACTCGTCGACCACGTGGACGGAGCGGGGATCCGGTGCCGGGCGATCCGCTCGGCACGGGATCCCCGCAGCGGTTCCGCGGTGCGAGGCGCGGCCCCGTCGCGCAGCCGCAGCCACGCCATGGCCTCCTCGCCGTGGACGGGTTCCGGCCCGCCGGCGGCCCGGGCGTCGACGACGTCCGGGGAAGCACGGGCGGGCCGCTCACCACGCGTGATGCAGGACAACGCGGCCAGATCGTCACGATCCTCCGCGATGCGGGCCCTCCTACTCGGGGTTGTCGACGGGGACGTACCCCATACGCCTGCTGACCCGTTCGCCCGCCTGCTTGAGGTCCTCGACGAGCTCGGCCATCTTCTCCTCGGTGAACCGGAAGGCCGGACCCGAGACGCTGATCGAGGCGATGACCGAGCCGAGATGGTCGCGCACCGGCACGGCGACCGCGTTCAGCCCGATCTCGAACTCCTCGCACACGGTGGCGTAGCCCCGTGCGGCCACATCGATCAGCTGCCGCTCCAGCTGCTTCCGCGACGTGATCGTGCGGGCGGTGAGCGTGGGCATTCCCTGGGCGCGGAGGATACGGGCTCGCTCGTCGGACGGCAGGCCGGCCAGCAGCACCTTGCCGCTGGACGTGGCGTGCAGGGGGGTGAGGCTGCCGATCCAGTCGTGGGTCCCGAGCGAGGACGGCCCGATCTCCTGGTCCACGTTGACGGCTTGCCCCTCGCGCAGGACCGCCAGGTTGACCGTCTCGGAGTGGGTTCTCGCGAGGCGGCGGATCTCGTCGCGTGCCTCGGCGACCACGCTCAGACGGCCGGGGATCGCGTGGGCCAGCCGCAGGATGCCGAAGCCGAGCTCGTACCGGCTGCCGTCGCTCGGGTGGTGCACCAGGCCCCGGAGCTCCAGCGCGCCGAGCAGCCGGGACGCCGTGGACTTGTGCACGCCCAGCTCCGCGGCCACCTCGGTCACCGTCGAGCCGCCGGTGCGGGCGAGGACCTCGAGCACCGTGATGGCGCGGTCGACGGACTGGACTCCGCCGGGGGTCACGCCGTCGGTCGTGGTCTGCTCCTTCGAGGCATCGGACGCGATCAGGGGTCTGGGATCGGAGGAGGACATGACTCCATGGTAGCCAATAGCGGATTTCGTGCTCCGGGCACGACTCCGGCCGCCGAGCGGTCTCGGCGGCCGGAGTGGTGCGTGGAAGTGCTGGGCCGGTCCGGTGCCCCGGTCCGGCAGCTCGGTCAGGACGGGTTGCTCTCCTTCTTCCGACTCCGGCTGGTGTGCCCGTTCTGCCCGTTCTGCGGGGCGTAGATCGGCTGACCGGCGGCCGTGGCGTCCACCGCCTGGAACTGGGCCGTGTGCGGATCCGTGCTCTCCCGGGTGACCAGGGTGAACTTCTGGTGCCCGTACTCGTCGACGGCATGGCGCACCGCACGGTTCATCACGGACTCGGACAGGCGCTTGCGCAACCACATGGGATCCCGGCGCAGATCCCGGGCCAGGGCGACGCACAGCAGGAACATCACCAGCACGAACGGCAGGGCGGAGACGATCGTCATCCGCTGCAGGCCGCCCAACGCGGCTGCGGGATCGTCGCCGCCGGCCAGCAGCATCACCGCGGCGACGCCTCCCATGAGCACGCCCCAGAAGACGATGACCGGGCGGGAGGGCTCCAGGCTGCCCCGGGAGCTGAGCGAGCCGGTCACGATGGACGCCGAGTCGGCGCCCGTGACGAAGAAGATCCCGGTGAGCACCATGGCCAGTACGGCAAGTCCGACGGTGACGGCCTGCGGCAGGTCCAGCCCGGTGAACATGTCGTAGATCGCGCTGTCGAAGGAGATGGTCGGGGACCCGTCCACGACCGTCGCGATGCCGTCGGCGGGATCCGGCGTGGCGTCGGCCCGGCGCTGGATGTCGATGGCCGTGCCGCCGAAGACGGCGAACCACAGCAGGGACACGAGCGAGGGCACCAGGAGAACCCCCACCACGAACTGGCGGATGGTCCTGCCTCGGCTGATCCGGGCGACGAACATGCCCACGAAGGGAGTCCAGGACACCCACCAGGCCCAGTAGAAGATGGTCCACCCCGACAGCCAGGCGCGCATGT
Organism: Kocuria sp. SM24M-10; assembly: GCF_001027955.1. NCBI lineage: Bacteria > Bacillati > Actinomycetota > Actinomycetes > Micrococcales > Micrococcaceae > Kocuria > Kocuria sp. SM24M-10. The sequence continues at coordinate 8,263 of NZ_LDNX01000160.1, forward strand.
CCTCGCCGCCCACCGCCTCCGTGCGGGCGGACATCTCCGGCAGCATCTGCGCGTAGGAGCCGATCGCCGAGGGAATGAGGTTGAGGATGAAGACGGTGGGGCCCACGACGAAGATGATGACCGCCATGATGACGGCCAGCACCATGTTGGTGTTGGAGAGGAACTGGATGCCCCGGGCGATGCCGGAGACGGCCGAGGCCACGAAGCAGAACGTCAGCACCGCGATGACGGCCACCAGCATCGGGGTGGTCACCTCGCCGACGACGCCGTTGAACTGCAGGCCGCTGCCGATCTGCAGGGCGCCCAGGCCAAGGGACGCGGCGGTCCCGAAGACGGTCGCGAAGATGGCGAGCATGTTGATGATCTTCCCGCCGATGCCGTCCACGGCCCGGCGCCCGAAGATCGAGACGAAGGCCTCGGAGAGCAGGTTCTTGCGGCCCAGGCGGAAGGTGCCGTAGGCGATGGCGATGCCGACCACCGCGTACATCGCCCACGGGTGCAGCGTCCAGTGGAACAGCGACGTGGCCATCGCGGCCTCGATCGCCTCGGCCGTCTGCGCGTCGGCCGTGGCCGGCGGCGGGGAGATGTAGTGGTAGAGCGGCTCGGCGACGCCGTAGAACATCAGGCCGATGCCCATGCCGCAGGCGAACATCATCGAGATCCACGAGACCGTCCGGAACTCGGGACGCTCGCCGTCCTGGCCCAGCGGGATGTTGCCGAAGCGACCGATCGCCAGCCAGAGGACGAAGACCACGAACAGGGAGGCCAGCAGCACGAAGATCCATCCGGTGCTGTGCAGCACCCATTCCAGCGCCACCGTCGAGGCGTTGGACAGGCTCTCCGTGTTGAGGAAGCCCCACAGCACGAACGCGACGACGAGGGCTCCGGTGACCACGAAGATCGTCCGGTCGAGCCCTTCCAGGCCGGCGCGGAAGGACTTCCGCCGCTCGGCGACACCGTCCTTCAGCTCGTCGAGGATCGCGACCTCCTCGGCCTCGGCCTCGTGCAGCAGGGTCGTGTCGTCCACGGGTGCCGTCGCGGGCTGTGCCGCCGGATCCTCGGCGGACACCGGGTCAGTGCGATTGTCGTCGGTGCTCATTGGACCTTCTCCTGGCGCTGCGGGTTGGTAACCGGGACGACGTCGCCGATTTTTTCGGTGATCCAGTCGTGGAAGGCGCCGATGTGGTGTTCGGAGGGGACGAGGACGCCGCCGGTGGCGTAGATCTTGGAGTTCATGGCGGGTTGGCAGCGTTCGCAGGCGTCGAAGTCCTGCTGGTTGACGCGGTGGAAGAGTTCCACGGAGGCGGAGACGTCCTTGCCGGACTCGACCACGGAGGGCAGGTAGAGCCAGTCGCACTCGACGATGGTGTGGTCGGCGGCGAGGGGGAACATGCGGTGGATGATCACGTGGTCGGGGACGAGGTTGACGAAGACGGTGGGTTTGATGGTGATCGCGTAGTAGCGGCGGTCGTGGTCCTCATCGACCCCGGGGAGCTTGTCGAGGCCTTCGGAGCCGTCGACGGTGAAGCCGGCGACGTTCTCGCCGAACTCGGCGCCGTGGCCGACGAAGTACTGGGCGGCGAGTCCGTCGGCGAACTCGGGCAGGACCTCGGTGAGTTCGGGGTGGATGGTGGCGCAGTGGTAGCACTCCATGAAGTTCTCGATGATGAGCTTCCAGTTGGCCTTCACGTCGTAGGTGATGCGTCGGCCCAGGGCGAGGTTGGCGATGTCGTAGCCCTCGATGGCCTGGGTGTCGCCGAGGCGTTCTTCGATGTCGCCCATCACGTCGTCCTCGAAGGAGGGGGGGTTCTCGGCCAGGCAGACCCAGACGTAGCCGAGGTACTCGCGCACCGGGATGGTGACCAGTCCGTATTCCTGGCGGTCGATGTCGGGCATCTTGGTGAGGTTGGGGGCGGCGATGAGCTTGCCGTCGAAGTCGTAGGTCCAGGCGTGGTAGGGGCACTGGAAGGAGCGGTTGGCTTCGCCGGTCTCCTCCATGCACAGTTTCACGCCGCGGTGGCGGCAGATGTTGTAGAAGGCGCGGATGCCGTGCTTGCGGTTGCGGGTGATGATGATCGATTCCCGGCCGATCTGCACGGTGCGGTAGGCCCCGGGCTTGTCGAGGTCACCGGCGCGCACGGCGCAGAACCACATCTGCTCGAAGATGCGTTCCTGCTCGGCGCGGAAGACGGCCTCGTCCACGTAGGTGGAACCGGGCAGGGTGGAGATCAGGGACTCCGAGACAACGTTGGTCGACAACACGAACTCCTTGGTTCAGACGGTGCGGGGAATGCG
>NZ_LDNX01000161.1:0-887 GCF_001027955.1 Kocuria sp. SM24M-10
GGGAGCGGGGTGCCGGGCTCCGCCGCCGGGCCGGCGGGCGGGGCCGGCGGCTGCCGCACCTCCGCGCGCACCGCGGCCGCGAAGGGGGCCAGGTGCGTGGGCGCGGGGATCTCGGTGAGCTCGATGCCGTTTCGGTACGGGGTGCGGAGCAGGTGCTCCAGGGCCTCCTGGAAGCCCTGGGACACCCCTGAGAGGTCGTTCACGGTGCTCACACTGGAAGGGTAGGCCGTCCGGGCGCCGGCGTGGCCGGTGCCACGCCGCGCGCGGGCCCGCCGGTCACGAGGAGGCGGGGACCAGCCGGACCGAGACGGAGTTGATGCAGTACCGCAGGTCGGTCGGGGTCGGGAAGCCCTCGCCGCCGAAGACGTGGCCCATGTGCGAGTCGCAGGCGGCGCACCGGACCTCCACCCGCTCCATGCCCAGGGCGGTGTCCTTGATGTAGCGGACCCGGTCCTCCGCGAGCGGGGCGTAGAAGGAGGGCCACCCGCAGTGGGCGTCGAACTTCGTCTCCGAGCGGAACAGCTCGGCGCCGCACGCGCGGCAGGTGTACACGCCCTCGGTCTGGGTGTTCCAGTACTCGCCCGTGAAGGGCCGTTCCGTCCCGGCCTCCCGCAGCACGTGGTACTCCTCGGGGGACAGGATCGAGCGCCAGTCCTGCTCGGTCCGGTCGGTGGGCTCGGGGCGGTCGTCGTGCCTGGTGGTCTCGCTCATGGTGTCGTCCTCCGGGATCGGGCGGGCGGGTGGTCGGGCGGGTGGTCCGGCCGGCGGCCCGGGAACCGGAGCACCCGGCAGGGACAACGACGTGCCCCTCCGGGTTATGCCCGCGGCCCCGTGGAAGACTGGTGGCATGCCTCGACGCTTCCGCCCGGCCCCCGCCGCGCCCCCCG
>NZ_LDNX01000162.1:0-110752 GCF_001027955.1 Kocuria sp. SM24M-10
ACCGGGCACCCGCACCGCTGTGCGGAGACGTGGTTCCGCCGCGGCCGGGCTCAGTAGCCGTTGGCGGAGAGCCACTCCTGGGCCGCGTCCGCCGGGCTGATCGGCTGGTCGCCGCTGACCTTGCGGTTCAGGTCGATGAGGTCCTCCGTGGTGAGCTTGCCGGAGAGCTCGTTCAGGGCGTCCACGGCCTCCTGGGGCAGCCGGTCGGCCGCAGCCAGCGGAAGGACCTGCTGGGCGATGAAGTTGTTCTCCGGGTCCTCCAGCACCACGAGGTCGTTGTCGGCGATCGCCGGTGTGGTCGTGAAGATGTCGGCGACGTCCACGTCACCGTTGAGCAGGGCCTCGACGGTGAGGGGCCCTCCGCCGTCGTTGATCGGCTCGAACGACTGGGGCACGCAGCCGTACTTCTCCTCGAGGCCGTCCAGGCCGTAGGCGCGCTCGGCGAACTCGGGCGGACCGGCGATCACCAGCTGGCCGCACACCTGCGCCATGTCGGCGATGCTCGTGAGGCCGTACTGCTCCGCGGTCTCGGGCGTGACGACCATCGCGTCCTTGTTCTGCGCCTCGGAGGGCTCCAGCACGGTGAGCCCCTCGGGGAGGGCGCCCGGCAGGGCGTCCATGATCTCCTCGGCGGAGCTCGCGGTGGCCTCGGGGTCGGCGAAGAGCAGGAGGTTGCCCGAGTAGTCCGGGACGACGTCCACGGACCCGTCCTGGACGGCCCCGACGTACGCCTCGCGGGCCCCGATCCCCAGGGACGTCTCCGTCTGGACCCCGGCGGACTCGAGGGCGCCGGCGTAGAGCTCGGCCACGATCTCGCTCTCCGGGAAGTCGGCGGAGCCCACGGTCACGGTCTCCGAGGACCCCGCGGAGGTCTCCTCGCCCCCGGCGAGCGGATCGCCGCCGGAGCCGCAGGCCGTCAGACCCAGCAGCAGGGCGGCGCCCAGGGCCGGCCCGGCGGCGCGGCGGAGGGAAGCGGGAGCAGTGGTCATGGTGGTTCTCCTGTCGGTCGGTGCAGGTGGTCGGTGCAGGCGGTGGATGCCGCCGGTCGTCGGACGGTCGGTGCAGGCGGTGCGGGCGGAGGACGGCGGGCGGTCAGGGAGAGGCCAGGCGAAGGCCCGGTGAGGTGGACAGCCGCTGGGCCGCGGCGAGCGCGGCGTCCACGGCGAGCGCGAGGACCGCCACGAGCACCACGGACCCCAGCATCCGCGAGTAGTCGCGCACCGCGAGCCCGTCGATGAGGTAGCGGCCGAGCCCGCCGAGGTTGATGTAGGCGACCACGGTCACCGTCGCCACGACCTGCAGGGCGGCGTTGCGGATCCCGCCCAGGATCACCGGCAGCGCGTTGGGCAGCTCCACGCGGGTCAGCACCTGCCCCCCGGTCATGCCCATGGCCGTCCCGGCGTCCTTGAGGGCCGGGGAGACGTTCGCGATGCCGGCGTAGGTGCCCGACAGGATCGGGGGGATCGCCAGCAGCACCAGCGCGATGATCGGCGGCACGAGCCCGAGGCCCAGCAGCAGGGTGAACAGGGTCAGCAGTCCGAGGGTGGGCAGGGCGCGCAGGGCACCGGTCAGACCCACGACCAGGCCCGAGCCGCGTCCGGTGTGGCCCACCCACAGACCGAGCGGCACCGCCACGGCCAGGGCCACGGCCAGGGTGATGCCGCTGTAGGCGAGGTGCTCGAGCAGCCGGGCCGGGATGCCGGCGGCCCCGGACCAGTTCTCGGGGTCCGTCAGCCAGGACAGGGCGGTGCCGAAGAGGCTCATGCGACGGCTCCTCTCCGCACGCGCGGCACGCGCGTGCGGGCCCGGCCCGCCCGCTGCCACCGGGTCAGGGCGTGCCCGGTCCCGCGCAGCACCAGGTCGAGGAGCACGGCCAGGAGCACGGTGAGGGCGATGCCGACCACGATCTCCTCGAGGATGGAGCGGCGCAGCCCGTCGGTGAACAGGGTGCCGAGGGACTGCACGCCGATCACCGCGCCCACGCTGACCATGGAGATGTTGCTGACGGAGGCGACCCGCAGCCCGGCGATCAGGACGGGCACCGCGAGCGGCAGCTCCACCGCGAAGAACCGGCGCAGCGGGCGGTAGCCCATGGCGGTGGAGGCCTGCAGGACGTCCCGGTCCACGGACTCGAAGGCGTCCACGGAGGAGCGGACGAGGATGGCCACCACGTAGACCGTCAGGGCCACGATCACGTTCGTCACCGAGGTGATCTGCGTGCCCAGCAGCAGGGGCAGGACCACGAACAGGGTCAGGGACGGGATCGTGTAGAGCAGGGACGAGCCCGTGACGAAGACCGGGCGCAGCGTGCGGTTGCGGGCGGCCAGCCGGGCCACCGGGATCGCGATCAGGGCGCCGAGGAGCAGCGGGAGCACCGACTGGACGAGGTGCGCGCCCGTGAGCTCCAGGACGTAGGGCCAGTTCCGGGCCGTCCAGTTCACCGCGGGGTCCTCCCGCCGAGCCGGGCGTCCTGGACGGCGGCGACGATCTCGCCGGGCTCCATGACCCCGATCGCCCGCCCGTCGTCGTCGACCACCACGGCCAGCCCCGAGGGCGAGGACAGGGCGGCGTCCAGGGCGCTGCGCAGGGAGCCGCCGGGCCGGTGCAGGGTGCCCCCGACCACGGGGTCGGCCTCGGCCCCGGTGCGCACCCAGCCGCGCGGGGCGCCGTCGTCGCCGACCCGCAGGGTCCACCCCCCGGGGAAGGGGCCGTCGCCGGGTCCGACGACGCCCGGGGTGCCGTCCGGGCGGAGGACCGCCACGGAGCGGACCGGGATGTCGTGGGCCGAGTCGAAGGTGAGGGAGCGGAAGCCGCGGTCGCGGCCCACGAAGTCGGCCACGAAGTCGTCGGCCGGCGCCCGCAGCAGCTCCTCCGGGGTGGCGTACTGGGCCAGGCGCCCGCCCGTGGCGAAGACGGCCACCTTGTTGCCGAGCAGGACCGCCTCGTCGATGTCATGGGTGACGAACACGACCGTGCGGTGCAGCCGGCGCTGGAGGTCGAGCAGCTCCCGCTGCAGGTCCTGGCGCACCACGGGGTCCACGGCGGAGAACGGCTCGTCCATGAGCAGGATCGGCGGATCGGCGGCGAGCGCCCGGGCGACGCCCACCCGCTGCTGCTGCCCGCCGGAGAGCTGGGACGGATAGCGGGAGCCCAGCCCCGCGTCGAGGCCGACCGTGCTCAGCAGCTCCCGGGCCCGCTCGCGCGCCTGCTTCCTCGGCACACCGTTGAGCCGGGGGACGGTCGCGATGTTGTCGACCACGGTGCGGTGCGGCATCAGGCCCGACTGCTGCATGACGTAGCCCATGGAGCGGCGCAGCTCGTGGGCCGGCACGGAGGTGATGTCGCGGCCCTCCACGGTGACGGTGCCGGAAGTGGGCTCCACCATGCGGTTGATCATCCGCAGGGACGTGGTCTTCCCGCAGCCGGACGGCCCCACGAAGACGGTCAGCGACCCCCGCGGGATCTCGAGGTCGAGGGCCTCGACGGCGGTCGTCCCGTCCGGGTAGGTCTTGCCGGCACCCTCGAAACGGATGGCGATGTCGGTCATGGAGATCCTCCCGTTGCCGTGCCGCAAAGCCTATCTTCTTGCCCCTGCCACAACAGGTGCGAGTGCAGGAACATGACGACGCCCACCAGAGGGCTAATCGGGGCTGCCTCAAGGATAGGCGCTTCCTGCAAACCCCCGAACCGCTCTGGTTGCTCATTATAGGCTGCCAGTTCCCCTATGATCGTAAGTATGGTGGAAGCGAAAGAACTTCAGTCAGAACTCGATGCCGCCCGCAAAAAGGTGGATGTAGACGCATACAACATAATTGTGCGCGAGCTTGTGGGAATGACAGAACGAGGTGAATTGCATCGAGCTCCCACCTATCAAAGAAAGTTTAGATGGGATAGCGAAACAGAATCCCGCTTAATTGAATCCATTCTTTTGGGACTTCCCATCCCTAACGTTTTTGTGGCCACCAACGACGATGGGACTTGGGAAGTGGTCGACGGCCTCCAGCGAGTATCTACACTTTTGCACTTTACGACTGAAGATCCACAATCCCTTGCTGAGCTGGGCAAAACCGATCCATTGGAACTCGAGGGGCTCCGTTCGCTACCCAATTTCAATGGCAGCACTTTTCGGTCCCTTCCACCAGCAATCCAAATGAGCTTTATGAAACGCGGGATTGGCATAACCGCCCTTTCCGATAAGAGTGATCCAAAAACTCGGTTCGAAAGTTTTGAACGACTTAACCGCGGAGCCGTAGCATTATCTCCTCAGGAAATTAGGGCCTGCATTTACGAAGGTCCGTTTAATGAACTACTTCGCGAACTAGCAGGTTACCCCGGTTTCAAATCTCTGTTAAAGCTTCAAAAGAACGACGAAGCGAACGCAACCAGGGAGGAACAGGTACTAAAGTACTTTGCTTATAGCTACAATAGGGAAAATTTCGGGGGTGCGGTGAATGAATTCTTATCGAAGTTCATGGAGGACCACCGTGACTCTGGGCAGATTATTGAGTTGAGACAGGAATTTCACTCAGTAGTGGATTTCTTGAATGAATTGATCGGCGGGCCATTTTTGCGAACGAATGTCGCTGTGACGCCGAAAATTGAACTTGAAGCCTGCATGGTGGCTGTCGGCGACATACTTCGAGACGGCAGTTCTCCCGTACATCCGCAGGAAAATTGGCTTGACGACCCCCAGCTCGTTGAGGCTAGTACGGGAGCAACCAACACTCGCAAAAAACTCCGTGAAAGAATTGCTCGCGCGCGACAACTTCTTACCAATGCTGAGTAACTGAGTATTCTTGTGGCATATTCAAATTTGGAAGGCTGCCTTCACACAGCTGGGGAAAGTCTGGATGGAATTCGACAAGCCCTTCTGGACATCAGTTCTGGAAAAGTCAAGGGAGGCGCAGCAGAAGCCCTACATGCATCAACCTATGTCCTAATCTCTGCCACCCTCGAACGCACACTAAAAGAATCTCTCACCGCATTAGTGAATGAAATAAACGCAACAAGAACTCCACTTATCCAGGTGCGTCCCAGTCTGTTTTCCCTCATTTGCGATTCGCAGTTTGTTTCCATAGCGAATAGTGGCGCCCACGAATCACTTAATCGGAGAGTTGACCTAACTCTGCAGTTTAGTAGTCACGACCAATGCCTGCTCAACGAAAGCATTTTGCCTCTCGATGGCAGAACAATTCGAAAAAAGCACTTTGATCCAATATGGAGAGTCTTCGGCTTTTCGAATAATTCGCTTGATCTTCCTAGGCATCAATTTACACTTGAGACTGTAGCCAACTTCCGAAATGATGTTGCCCATGGCGATGCTTCGTTAGCCGAGGTCGCGGGACGCCAAACAGTCGAGGACACCTTACGATACGTCGACGAGATAGAAGCCGTTTTACTTCACTTCTATTCAACTGCGGAGGACTACCTATTGAAATCTCTCTATGTAAGGTAAGTCAGACCTCCATGCGCCAATTTACGGGCATAAAGAACATATCGGCTGAGGGAGGAGGTGGGCGGTGCACAGCCTGGAACTGCTGCTCGGCGAGGACGCCGAGGCGTCCGTGCGCGCCGACTGGGACCGGCTGATCGAGGCGGGTCTGCCCAGCTCCGGCCGGCACCGCTCCCCGTCCAACCGCCCGCACATCACCGTGGTGGCCGCGCCCTCGCTGGCCCCGGAGACGGTCCCGGGGATCGACGAGCGGGTCGCCGCCGCCGCCGGGTTCGTCGACCTGCCGCTGGCCAGCGCCGGGGTGCTGCTGTTCGGTCCCGGGCGGGGCGGCTACGTGGTGGTCCGCCAGGTGGTGACCACCCCGGAGCTGCTCGAGCTCCACCGGCGGGTCTGCGACGCCGTCGGCACCGTGCCCGGGCAGGCCCGCACCTCCTTCCCCGGGGCCTGGACCCCGCACATCACCCTGGCCCGCCGGATGCGCCCGGACCAGGTGGCCGTGGCCCTCGGCGTCCTCGAGCCGCACCCCGCGCCGCTGCGGGCGGTCTCCCTGCGCCGCTGGGACTCGGACGCCCGCACGGTGGTCCGGCTGGCCTGACCGGCCCTGGCCGGGTCCTGCGGCCCGGAGCTGCTGCGGCCCCGGATCCGCTGCAGCCCCGGTGCGGCTGGGGCGCCGGAGCCGCGTAGGCTCGAGGCATGACGAGCGCACAGGACATCGCCGGCTGGATGGTCGACCGGATCCGCACCGAGGGACGGCTGTCCCAGGAGCAGGCCGTGCAGGAGATCCCGGAGACCTTCGGGCCCGAGTGGGTCCGCACCCTGGAGAACGGGCACACCGCGATCAGCAAGGAGGTCCTCGCGGAGTTCCGCAAGGCCCACGGCGGCACGGTGCAGTGGGACCGGGACCGCCGCTTCTGGTCCGTCAAGGGCTGACCCCCGGGGCCCTCACCCGGGTCCCGGGACCGCCCGCAGCATCCGCCGCCCCATCTCCTGCAGGACCGCGGTGAGCTCCGGAGGGTCCAGGACCTCCAGCTCGAAGCCGGTCCGCACCAGGTGGAGGGCGATCCCGGCCAGGTCGTCCCCGCCCGCCTCGAGCACGCACGCGCCCGGGCCGTCGGCCGTGAGCCGTCCCGCCTGCGGCGGGACGACCTCCCCGGCGCGCTCCAGCGGCACGAGCAGGCGCACCCGCACGGTGTGCGCGTAGGCCCAGGTGGTGACCGACCGGCGCACGTGCTCCTCCACGTCTGGCACCGGGCGCGGGACGAACCGGAACGTGGTGGTGCGCGCGCCGTGGATCCGGTCCAGCCGGAACGTGCGCCAGTCGTCCCGGTCCGCGTCCCAGGCGAACAGGTACCAGCGCCGGCCCAGGGACAGCACCCGGTACGGCTCGATCCGCCGCTCGGCGCGCCGGCCGTCCCGGGTCTCGTAGTCCAGCCGCACCAGCACCCGGGTCCGCACGGCCCGGGCCAGCAGGACCAGGACGTCCGCGTCCACGCTCGGCCCGGGCGGGACGACGACGTCGACCGCTCCGGCCACGGCCGAGACCTCCTCGCGCAGACCCGGCGGCATCAGCTGGTCCAGGGTCGTCAGCGTCCGCAGCGCGGCCTCGCCCAGCCCGTCGATCCCGGAGGCCGCCGCCAGCCGCAGTCCCACGGCCGCGGCCACCGCCTCCTCCGGCTGGAGCAGCAGGGGCGGCAGCCGGCGGCCCCGCCCCAGGCGGTAGCCGCCGCCGTGCCCCCGGTCCGCCGGCACGGGATAGCCCAGCTCCCGCAGCCGGTCGACGTCCCGGCGCACGGAGCGGACCGTGACGCCCAGCTCCGCGGCCAGCTCGGGCCCGGTCCACACCGGGCGGGACTGCAGCAGGGAGAGCAGGCGCAGGACGCGACGGGTCGGATCGGTCATGGCACCAGTGTCCTCGCACCAGCGGACAGGATCTGTCCGCTCCTGCGCGGACACTGGCTGCACGGCCCCGCACCCGCCCAGGGCCCCGAACAGGAGGGAACCGCCATGCCCGACCTCGACGTCGCCGCCTGCGCCACCGACCAGATCGAGTGGCACTGGACCCATCAGCTGCGGCCCCGCCTCGCGGGCCTGACCGATGAGGAGTACCACTTCGACCCCACGGGCGGGTCCGCGTGGACGGTCCATCCCCGGGGCGAGCAGCGCACGCCGATGCAGGCGGGCGGCGGGGAGTTCGTGGTGGACTTCGCCTTCCCCGAGCCGGTGCCCGCGCCGTTCACGACCATCGCCTGGCGGATGGCCCACGTCGTCGTCGGGATCCTCGCGGTGCGCAGCCACGGGCACTTCGGCGGCCCGGAGGCCTCCTACCAGGACTGGGCCTACGCCGGCACCGCCGACGAGGCCCTGGACCAGCTGGACCGCGAGTACGCACGCTGGACGGCCGGGGTGCGCTCCCTGTCGGAATCGGACCTGGCGCGCCCGTGCGGACCGGTGGAGGGCCCCTACGCGGAGCTGCCGATGCTCGCGCTGGTGCTGCACATCAACCGCGAGCTGATCCACCACGGCGCGGAGCTCGCCCTGCTGCGCGACCTGTACGCCCACACCCGCTGACCCACCTCCCCGGACACCAGGAGACGACCATGCCGTTCCTCACCCGCACCGTCACCGACGAGCGCGACGCCCTCGCGGCCTTCGCCGCCCAGCAGATCCGGCAGATCGCAGCCACGCTCCAGGGGCTCGACGCCCAGCAGCTGCGCGCGACGCCCTCTGCCAGCGCCATGAGCCTGGGCGCGCTGGCCCGCCACGTCCTGTTCATCGGCGAGCACGGCGCGTTCGCCGAGCTGCTGGATCCCGGCCGGACGCCGGAGCAGCCGCAGGACGGCACGGACTGGGCGGCCGGCGCGGTCCTGCCCGAGGCCGTGCGCCCGGCGGACACCGCAGAGTCCCTGCGCGCGGCCCTGCTCGCGCTGGCCGACCGGGTCGAGGCCGCTCTGCGCACCGCGGATCCCGAGATGCGGATCCCCGTCCCGGAGGCGCCCTGGTTCCCGCCCGACCTGGAGACCTGGCCCGCCCGGTGGGTGGCGCTGCACATGGTCGAGGAGAACGCCCGGCACGCCGGGCACGCGGACATCCTGCGCGAGAGCATCGACGGCAGGACCGCCTACGAGCTCAACGCCCTGGCGGACGGGGAGGAGTGGAGTCCGGAGGAGTGACCGTCAGCAGCTCCCGCGGCACCAGGTCCCCGTCCCGCACGCCCGCCAGCAGCCGCGGGTCCACCGGCGTGCCGCGCCGGAGCACGCTGATCGTGCCCGAGGCCTCGAAGACCACGCAGGCGATCTCCCCGAGGTTGCGCACCCCCGCCTTCCGCAGGGCTCCGTGGAGCTCGGCCTCCACCACGTGCACCCGGCGCAGGTTGGCCTCCAGCACCCGGTCGCCGGCCATCAGCAGCACGGCCCGGTTGTTCATCAGCGCGGACACCCGGATCCCGGAGCGGAGCCGGCCGAACGCGGCCTCCAGGGCGAAGAGCGTGCCGAGCCCGAGCACACCGGCGGCGAGGGTGGGCGTGTCCCCGAGCACCGCGCGCCCGGCCACGGCCCCGAGCATCACCGCCACGACCGCGTCGAAGGTGGACAGCCGGGAGAGCACGCGCTGCCCGAGCAGGCGCACCATGAGCAGGAACGCCAGATAGATGCCCACCGCCGAGAGCACCACCGCGAGCGCGCCCGCGGCATCCACTCCGAGGCGCGCCAGGACGTCGTCGAGCACGGGTCAGACCTCCTGGTCGGCGAACTGGGTCTCGTACAGCTCGGCGTAGCGCCCGCCGGAGGCCAGCAGCTCCGCGTGCCGGCCGCGCTCCACGATCCGGCCGCCCTCCACCACCAGGATCTGGTCGGCGGAGCGGATGGTCGAGAGCCGGTGGGCGATCACCAGGGCGGTGCGCCCCTCCATCGCCTCGCCCAGCGCGGCCTGGACGTAGGCCTCGTTGGTGGAGTCCAGCGCGGAGGTCGCCTCGTCGAGGATGACCACGCGCGGGGCGGCCAGCAGCAGGCGGGCGATCGTCAGCCGCTGGCGCTCACCGCCGGAGAGCCGGTAGCCGCGCTCGCCGACCACGGTGTCCAGCCCGTCCGGCAGGGCCCGGATCACGTGCTCCATCCGGGCCCGGGCCAGGGCGTCCCACAGCTGCTCGTCCGTGGCCTCGGGGCGCACGAGGGCGAGGTTCTCCCGGATCGACTCGTGGAACAGGTGCCCGTCCTGGGTGACCATCCCGATGGTCTCCCGCAGCGAGGCGAAGGTCGCCTCCCGCACGTCCGTGCCGCCGATCCGCACGGCCCCGGAGGTGACGTCGTAGAGCCGGGCCACGAGCTGGGCGATGGTGGACTTGCCCGCGCCGGAGGAGCCCACGAGGGCGACGGTCTGCCCGGGCAGCACCGTGAAGCTCACCCCGTGCAGCACCTCCTCGCCGCCCCGGGTGTCGAGCACCGCGACGTCCTCGAGCGAGGCCAGGGAGACCTCCTCGGCGGAGGGGTAGGCGAAGCGGACGTCGTCGAACTCCACCGACGCCGGGCCGGGGGGCAGGGCCCGGGCTCCGGGCCGCTCCTGGATCAGGGGCACGAGGTCCAGGATCTCGAAGACGCGCTCGAAGCTGACCACGGCGCTCATGATGTCCATCCGGGCGTTGGCGAGCATGGTCAGCGGGGTGTAGAGCCGGGTGAGGAGCAGGGCGAGGGTCACGACGTCGCCGGCGTCCAGGTTCCCGAGGATCGCCTGCGCGCCGCCCAGCCCGTAGACCAGCGCGAGGGCCAGCGCGGAGACCAGGGTGAGCGCGGTGACGAAGACGGTCTGCAGCATCGCCACCCGCACGCCGATGTCCCGCACGCGGCCGGCCCGGCGGGCGAACTCGGCCGACTCGGTCTCGGGCCGGCCGAAGAGCTTGACGAGGGTGGCGCCGCCGGCGGAGAACCGCTCGGTCATCTGCGTGGACATGGACGCGTTGTGCTGGGCCGCCTCCCGCTGGAGCCGGGCCAGGCGCCCGCCCATGGCGCGGGCCGGGACCAGGAAGATCGGCAGCAGCAGCATGGACAGGGCCGTGACCTGCCACGAGATCGTGACCATGACGACGACGGTGAGCAGCAGCGAGACGATGTTGCTGACCACGCCCGAGAGGGTGTTGGAGAACGCCCGCTGCGCGCCGATCACGTCGTTGTTGAGCCGGGAGACGAGGGCCCCGGTGCGGGTGCGGGTGAAGAAGGCGATCGGCATCCGCTGCACGTGCTCGTAGACGGCCGTGCGCAGGTCCACGATCAGCCCCTCCCCGATCTGGGAGGACAGCCACCGGTTGACGATGCCCAGCGCGGCGTCGAGCACCGCGACGGCGGCGATGGCCACGGCCAGCCAGACCACCACGGAGACGTCGTCTCCCCCGGTGATGGCATTGACCACGTCACCGGCCAGGACGGGCGTGACCACGCCCAGCAGGGCCGTGAGCACCGAGATCACCAGGAACACGGTGAGCTGCTTGCGGTGCGGCCGGGCGAAGACCACGATCCGCCGCAGGGTCGCCCGGTCGATGCGGCGGTTCTTGACCTCCTGGCCCTGGACGGTCCGCCACAGGACCATGTACGGCGAGTTCTGCATGCTCATGGGTGAGCCCCCGATCTGCGGGGGTCGCCCGCGCTGGAACCGGCCCGGCGCCGTGGTGGTGCGCGCCGCGCCGGACCGATTTTACGCCCCCGTGCCGACACCGGCGGTGGGGGGCCGGGGGCGCGGCGGACGGCCGAGGACGGCCCCGTGCCGCGGCACGCAGCAGCACGGGGGCCGTGGCTCCGTCCGGACGAGGAGCGGGGCGGGCGCCGTGGGATCAGGCGCGGGCGGCGGCCCGGCGCCTGCCGGCGAGCACGTGGTCCACGGACCAGCGGCCGGCACCGGCCAGAGCGAGGAACAGCGTGCCCGCGGCGAGCAGCAGGACGAGCTCGAACCCGCCGTCGGCCGCGAAGAACCCGGCGGGCAGGTGCACCAGGACGAGGGCTCCGAGCATGGTGAGGGCCAGGAGCGCGGCGACCACGCGGGTGCCCAGACCGACGACCAGCAGCGCGCCGCCGACGAGCTCGAGCACGGCGACGGCCGGCGCGGCGACCTCGGCCAGCGGCACGCCCATCTGCGCGAACGAGGCCTGGGTGCCGGCGAGGGTCCACTCGCCGACCTTCTGCCAGCCGTGGAGCAGGAACGTGAGGCCGAGGACGGCCCGCAGCACGGTCAGGCCGAGGGTGGGGCCGGCGCTCGCGGCGGCCGTGGTGGGAACGGAGGAACGGGAGGCGGTGGCGCGCTCGGGCGCGGGCGTCGTGGACATGGCACGACCGTAGCCCAATATACTTTCCCTTACAACATTTGCTGACGCATGCTTACGGGGTCACAGCTGGTCGGCGGCCATCCCGCGGGCGGTGGGGCCCTGGGCGTCGTCCTCGACCAGGCGCCCGATCAGGGCGAGCTGCTGGACCTGGACGGGGGTGAGCCGGTCGATCACCGTGCGGCGGACGTGGGCGACGTGGCCCGGCGCCACCTGCTCGACCTTCTCCATGCCGCGGTCGGTGATCTCCGCGAGCACCACGCGCTTGTCCTTCTCGTCGCCCGTGCGCACCACGAGGTCGTCGCGCTCGAGGCGCGCCACGATCCGCGACAGCCGGGACTGCGAGGTGTTGGTGGCCGTGGCCAGGTCCGACATCCGCCGCCGCCGGTCCGGGGCCTCGGAGAGCATCGCCAGGACGAGGTACTCGGCGAGGCTGAGGTCGGCCTCGGCCTGCAGCTGGGACTCGATGCTGCCGGGCAGGGTGAACATGATGGACACGAGCGCCAACCAGGCCTCGCGCTCCTCGGGGGACAGCCATCGGGTCTCGGTCATGGGCACGATTCTACGAGCCGGCACCCTGCCGCCGGTCCCGCACCGCCCGCGCCCCATAATGGAAGCCATGGACTCCCTCGGCACCTGGCCCCGGCCCGTTCCCGCGGACGATCGCGACTTCGACGTCCAGGTGATGAAGCGCCTGCGCACCGCGCACGGCGCGGACGGCGCCCCCGACCGCCCGTCGTGGGGCGAGCGGCTGGGCACCTCGATGCTGCTCGTGGTCCCGCTGCTCACGGCACTGGCCGTGGTCCTGCTGTGGCAGCAGTGGTCCCGCTCCGGGGCCGCGTGGCCGCTCGCGCTGATCGCCGTGATCCTCGTGGCCACCGCACTGTGGTGGACGGCCCGGCTCCGCCGGGCCTTCACCGCGGCCCAGGGCCGGCTCGGCACCCGCCTGGCCCACGTGGTCGACCACGGGGTGGGCGTGGTCCGGGAGCTGACCCTGGAGCCCCTCACGGCGCAGGACGGCACCCCGGCGGAGGCGCCCGAGGACGGTGGGCGGGTGCGCGCCCGCCTCGAGCTGTCCGTCAACCCGGTCCGCGGCTCCCGGTTCCGCACGGTGGTGGAGGCGGTCTACGACGCCGACGCGGCCCTGCTCCTGGAGGTCGGCTCGCACGGGCCGGTGCGCTTCCTGCGCGACGACCCCGAGGGCACCGCGGTGATCGACACCCGGCTCTCCGAGGCGCAGGTCGAGCAGGTCTACCGGGGCGCCGCCCTCAACTGACGCCCCGCCGCTGCGCCCGGCGGGCCTCCGCGCGGCGCTCCTTCTCGATCCGCCGGCTCAGCTGCTCGCACAGGTCCTCCCCCGCCCGCAGCAGCTCCGGCAGGCGGTCCCGCTCGGTGGTCTGCGCGCGGAAGGCGTCCGTCACGCCCACCCCGTGCTCGGCCCGGCGGACCAGGTCGACCGCCTGCCCGGCCCGCACCGCGCCCGGGGAGAGCACCTTGAGGTAGGCCCCCGAGCGGCCGCGCTCGGTGAACCTCCGCAGCCATCCGCGCACCTCCATGACCCCGCGGAACGTGCCGCAGGGGATGCGCGCGTCGGTCACCTGCAGCAGCACGTCCCCGATCCGCCAGACGTCGCCCAGCCGGGCGTCGTCGACGTCGAAGCCGGCGAGCGTGAGGTTCTCCCCGAAGGAGCCGTCGGGCAGCTCCCGGCCCAGCTCCTGCGCCCAGAAGTCCAGCTCCTCGCGCGCGAACGCGTAGACCGCCTGGTCCGTGCCGCCGTGGTGGGTGCTGTTGCCGATGAAGTCCCCGGCCACGCCGGAGCCGAGACCGCCCCTGCGCGGTCCGGGGTCGCGGATCGCCACGGGACCCGCCACCGGGCGCTTGCGGATGCCCGTGGGCAGGGAGGACCGGGCGGGGTTCTCCTCGGCCCGGCCGACGTTGACGCTGCGGACGCGGGCGGTCACCGACGGACGTCCTTCCCCGGGTGGTCGCTCGCTCCCCCGTCGGACCCGTCCAGTTCGTTGTGGTGGGTCGGGGAGTACACCGCGGAGCCGATGAGGTACCCGGAGCGGGCCAGCGCCATGCTGCCCACGGCCGACGTCAGCAGCTGCAGGACCACCGCGGCGAGCAGCTTCACGGCGTTCTCCACGCCGGGCAGGAAGAAGAACGCCCCGGTGAGGACGAACGAGACGCCGATGCCCGCGGCGGTGGCGATCGCCGAGGACCGGGTGTAGAGGTCGGGGAGCGTGATGATGCCCACCGTGGCGGTGAGGAAGACCAGGGCGCCCAGGACGATGAACGCCTGCCCCACGATGCTCATCCACAGGGTGTCGTGCATGATCAGGTCGAACTCCACACTCATCGCCTCCCCTTGGTCAGCGCGCGGGCGAGCGACAGGGTCGCCAGGAAGCCCACGAGGGTGGCGACGAGCACCAGGTCGAAGACCGGCGGGCTCATCGCCAGGACGCCGAACAGCGCGATGAGCCCCACCACGGCGAAGAACAGCAGGTCGGCGGCGATGGCCCGGTTCGCGTCGTTGGGGCCGCGGAACATCCGCACCCCCGCGACGAGGACGGAGCCGGCGAGCACCAGCACGCCGAAGAGGATGCCGATCATCGGGGCGCCCCGTCCACTCGGATGCCGTTCAGCATGTGCGTCTCCATCTCCTGCAGGCTCGACCGTGCGTCCCGCGGTCCGTCCGAGTACATGGCGTGCACGAAGAGGTCGTACTCCTGCGTGCGGCCCTCTCCCCCGCCGTCCGTACCGTCCGCGCCGTCCGCGCCGTCACGGGACCGGGCCACGGTGGCCAGGGTCAGGGTGCCCGGCGTCAGCGAGATGAGCACGCTGAGCAGGACGGTCTCGAACTCGCTGCGGCACCGGGTGCGGTAGCGCACCACGATGGGCGAGGACCGGTGACCGGGCGTGAACACGTCCTGGGTCACCGCCACATTGGAGAGGACCAGCGCCCACGCGTACCAGAGCAGGAAGCCGAGCAGCCGGAACGGCCAGGTCAACCACTTCACGAGGAGGTCACCGCCTCCACGAACGCGCTGGTGTCCACGAGTCCCTCCGCGGCCGTGGCCGAGACGCCGAGCAGCAGCTCACCGCCCACCCCGAGGGCGAGGGTGACGACCGCCAGGACGAGAGCGGGGGCGATGAGGCCCACCGGGATGCGGCGCTCCTTCGTGCCCACGGCGGTGACCACCTCGCTCGACGAGTTCTCCGGCTCCCCCAGGAACATCCGGCCCCAGATCTTGAGCGAGTACAGGAGGGTGAAGAGGCTGACCGCGACCGCCACGAGGGCGACCGCGACCTGCTGCTCCTCGAACGCCGCCAGGATCAGCGCGAGCTTGGCCACGAACCCCGAGAACGGCGGGATCCCGGTCAGGGACATGGCCGCGGCGAAGAACACCACCGCGGTGAGCGGTTCCCGCCGGAGCAGACCCGTGACCTCGCCCAGCGGTTGGCGCCCGTAGGCGATCTCCACCGCGCCGGTGGACAGGAACAGGGACACCTTCACCACCGTGTGGTGCAGCAGGTAGAAGATGCCCGCGGTGAGGCCCACGGCTCCGAACAGGGCGACGCCCAGCAGGATGTAGCCGATCTGGCTCACCGTGGAGTGGGCGAGGATCGCGCGCGCGTCCCGCTCCCCCACGGCGCCGAGGACGCCGATCACCATGCTCGCGGAGAACACCACGACCCCGATCCACAGGTACTGCGCCATGCCATCGAAGATCACGGCGTAGATCCGGTAGATCGCGTAGACCGCGACCTTCGTGTGCAGCCCCGAGAAGAGCGCGGTGACGGTGGGCGACATGAAGGGGTAGGTGCGTGCCAGCCAGCCGTGCACGGGCACCACGGCCGCCTTGACCGCCAGGGCGGAGAGGACCACCGCGACCGACACCGCCACGGCGGTGGACTCCGCCGCCCGGCCGGCCAGCTCGCCCACGTTCACGGTGCCCGCCGTGCCGTAGACCAGCCCCACGCCGGCGAGGAAGATCGTGGAGGCCAGCAGGTTGACGCTCACGTAGATCCGCGAGGACGTGACCTGCATCAGTCGTCCCCGCCCGCGGTGGGCGAGGATGATCAGCGCGTAGGACGGCAGGAGCATGACCTCGATGAACACGAAGAGGTTGAACAGGTCCGCCGTGAGCAGGGCCCCGTTGAAGCCCGCGGTGAGCACGAGCACCAGCGGGCCGAAGTAGCGCTTCTCCGCCTGCCCCGAGACCACCCCGAACCAGCAGGTGACCAGGGTCACGAAGCCGGTCACGGTGAGCATCAGCGCGGTGAAGAGGTCGGCGGCGAACGGGATGGCGACGCCGGTGGGCCAGAGGCCGATGCGGTGGGCCAGCACGGTGTCGCCGTCCAGGAGGGTGGTCAGCAGCCACACCGCCCACACGACGTCGGCGCCCAGGACGGCCAGCAGCCCCGCCTTGCCGATCCGCTGGGAGTTCCCGGCCAGCACCAGCACGCCGGCGGCCAGCAGGGGGACGATGACGAAGAACGGGATCAGGTCCGCGGTCATGCGCGACCACTCCGCCCCGGTCCCCGCTCGCGGCGGACGCCCAGCGGGCCCGTTCCCGCGGGTGCGTCGCGGTGCGTCCCGGTGCTGTCAGCGGGGTCGTCCATCAGGTCAGGGGTCTCCATCTCCCGGCCGGTGAGCTCGAGGTCGGTGTCGTCGTCGTCGTCGCCGGTCACGGCGAGCACGAGCATGTACATGGTGATCGCGAAGGCGATGACGATCGCCGTCAGCACGAACGCCTGGGGCAGCGGGTCCGCCGTGGTCGCCGGGTCCGGGAAGGCCCCCAGGGGCTCGCCCCGCCGGTCCACGCCGCCGGCCGCCATGATCAGCAGGTTCACGCCGTGGCTGAGCAGGGCGAACCCGATGATCAGCCGGACCATGCCGCGCCGCAGCATCATGAACACGCCGCCCCCGATGAGCACGCCCACCGTCAGTGCGAGTGCCATCAGGAATCGTCTCCTCGGTGTCGGTCGGTGCCCTCGGCGGAGGTCCCGGAGGGCGTCCCCGCGGCGGTCCCTGTGGCGGTTTCCGTCCCGCGTCCGGACTGCCGCTCGAGGACCCGGACCCTGCTGCGGTCCAGAGGCGCCGTGCTGGGGTGGTGCGGCTCGGCCGTGGTGCTGGTCGGGCGGGGACCCGGCACCGGCACCGCGGTGGAGCCCACCCGCCGGAGGGGCGGCGGCTCCTTCTCCTCCACCCCCAGGCGGCTGATCGCCGCGAGGATCACACCGACCACCGCCAGGTACACGCCGACGTCGAAGATCAGCGCCGTGGTGATGTGGACGTCGAGCACGTAGAAGTGCAGCGGGCGGAGGAACGAGCCCTCGGCCAGGCCGAGGAGGCCCACGCCCACCGCGACGACGACCCCCGCGCCGATGAGCTTCAGGTAGGGCAGCTCGAGGCGGCTGACGCGGTCGTCCTGGGCGGCGAGGTAGACGAGGGCGATGCCGGCCGCGCCGATGAGCGCGGCGATGAACCCGCCGCCGGGCTGGGTGTGCCCGCGGAGCAGGAAGTAGAGGGACAGGACGACGATCACCGGTCCGAGCAGACGGTCCGCGACCCGCAGGATCATGGTGTTGTCCTCGGCGTCGCTGATCGGGGAGCCCGCCGGCTCCGTGACGGGGCTGTGCAGCTTGGGCAGCAGGCCCCGCGACTCCAGGGCCACGACGATCGCGATGCCGGCCACGCCCAGCACGGTCAGCTCGCCCAGGGTGTCCAGGGCGCGGAAGTCGACGAGGATCGTGTTCACCACGTTCGTGCCGCCGGTCTCCGCCTCGCCCTCCGTGAGGAAGTACTGCCCCGCGTCGGAGAGCCCGCGGCGGCCGGTGAGCGACCACACGGCCACGGAGGCGGCGGCGCCCGCGAGGACCGCGACGACGGCCGCGAGGGTCGTCCGCCGTCTGCCCGTGCGGTGGAAGGTGGACGGCAGGCGGTTGAGCAGCAGCACGATCACCACCACGGTCAGGATCTCGACGAGCAGCTGGGTCAGCGCCACGTCGGCCGCGCCGAGCTCGAAGAACCACAGCGCCACGGCGAAGCCCACCACCCCGATGATGGTCACGAGGGCGATCCGGCTGCGCACGCCCAGCGCCAGCAGCACCCCCACCAGGACCACGCCGAGCAGGATCCAGTCCAGCGGCTCCGTCACGTCGCCGTGCAGCGGCGGGACGTCGACCGTGGCCACTCCCACGACGGTCAGCAGCACCAGCACGACCACGGGCGGGACCAGGTGCCGGTAGGGGGCGTCGGTGCGGGTGAGGTCCCCGACCCGCTCGCCCAGGGCGACGGAGCCGTTCCGGAACGCCTCGACCGCGCCCACCCCGGTGACGGGCGACAGCTCCCGGTCCAGGACCCGGTCCATCCTCCTCCGCGCCAGCACGAGTGCGCCGCCGAGGGCGAACACCGCCAAGGACATGTACAGCTCGGGGGCGAAGCCGTGCCACAGGCCCAGGTGGGGCTCGGCGTCGGGCCCGGCGACGGCGGCGGAGGCGGCCCCGAGCAGCGGCTCCGCCAGCACGCCGGCCAGCCCCAGTGCCAGACCGGCCACGGAGACCAGCGCCACCGGGGCCAGGAAGGCGGCGGAGGCCTCCTTCGGCGGGTCCTCGGCCGGGCGTCCGGGGAAGATCGTGACGACCATCCGGGCGGAGTAGGCGAACGTGAAGGACGCGGCCAGGACCGCCACGGCGCCCACGAGCCACACGGCGGCCGGCGGCCCGGGGTTCTCCGCCATGGCCTTGAACATGGCCTCCTTGGAGACGAAGCCGAACAGCGGGGGGAGCCCCGCCATGGAGACCGCGGCGAGGGTCATCACGACGGCGGTGACGGGCATCGTCCGGGCCAGCCCGGAGAGCCTGCGGATGTCCCGGCTGCCGGCCTGGTGGTCGATCACGCCCAGGGACATGAACAGCGCGGACTTGAACAGCGCGTGGGCGGCCACGTGCACCACGGCCCCCACCACGGCGTAGGAGGTGCCGATACCGATGGTCGCGGTCAGGAACCCCAGCTGGCTCACCGTGGAGTAGGCGAGCAGCTCCTTGAGGTCATGGCGCTGCAGGGCGAACACCGCGCCCATCAGGGCGGTGAACAGGCCCACCGAGATGAGCAGGACGTTCCACACCGCCACCTCGCTGAGGGCGGTGGAGAAGCGCAGCATCAGGTAGATGCCCGCCTTCACCATGGCGGCGGCGTGCAGGTAGGCGCTCACGGGAGTGATGGCGACCATGGCATCGGGCAACCACGCGTGGAAGGGGAACTGCGCGGACTTGGTGAAGGCCGCCAGTGCGATCAGCACCGCCACGAACGCCGCGAGGCCCGGGGACGTGGACCACACGTCGTCGACGAGGATCTCGCTGAGGCGCGTCGTCCCGGTCGCCACCCACATCGCGACCGCCGCGGCGAGCAGGCACAGCCCGCCGGCGAAGGTGACCAGGAACGTCCGGATGGCCGGGTCCCGGGCGTGCGGTCCCGAGCGGGCGATGAGCAGGAAGGAGCACAGCGTGGTGAACTCCCACATGACGAACAGGAGGACCACATCGTCGGCCAGGACGAGCCCGAGCATCGCGGCCGCGAAGAACGTCATCAGGCTGTAGAACGCCGCGTGGCGGCCCCGGCCGAGGTAGCGGGCGGAGTAGGCGATGACCACCGCGCCGATGACCAGCACCAGCAGGCCGAAGAACAGACCCAGGCCGTCGAGCCGGAGGTGGAAGGAGATCCCGAGCGTGGGCATCCACGGGACCGCCTCGCTCACCCCTGCCGGGTCGGTGCGGCCGTTCCAGGCCGAGACGAGGCCCGCGGCGAGCGCCAGCAGGGCCGCGGCGATCGGCCAGCCCGCGTCCCGGCCCGCACGGCGGCCGAGCAGCCCGGCCAGCGGGGCCAGGAGGTTGGTGAGAACCAGAATGAGAAGGAGGGACACGCCTGAATTACCGTCCGGTCGTGGTGAGGAGGGTCCGGTGGGGTGCCGACGGACCGATCCCTCTGCGAGAGCCGGGGCCGGTCAGGAGGTGTCAGAGTTCGGAGGGGTATCCGGAGAGCGACGGGCCCCAGGACGTGGTGTAGCCGTTGGTGCCGACGGGCAGGTTCCGCCCGCCCGGGAGCAGCACGCAGGTCGAGGGCACATCGTGGCCTCGGTGCGCGGGGACCCGTACGGCTGGACTCATCAGCCCGAATCTAGCACGGGCGACCGGGTGTCAGCGCTCAGCGCCGCGGCCCGTGGGCCCGGGAACCGGTGTGGGGCACCGTGGGGGTCGCGGCCGTCTCGGCCTCCGGCTCGACGATCGCCCGGCGCAGCCCCTCCCGGGACGGCTCCGCGGAGATCCCTCCGAGCGGATCGGTGTCCGGGTCGGCCTCCGGGCCGTCCCCGCGCTCGTCGGCGGGGCGCCGGGTGCGGGACACCCGTGCGGGCAGGGTGGGGCGCCGACCGCCCGCGCGCGGGGCGTCGTGGATCTCGGTGACGGACACGGCCATCGCGTTGAGCGCGAGACCGAGGAGCACGAACACCCACGCCGCGACGGGGTACCACGCCAGGCCGAGGAGCACTCCGATCACGATGAGAGCGATGGAGGTCAGGTAGGCCGGGGTGAGAACGCGCTGGACGTTGAACTTCATGGGTTCCATTCCACCACGCGCGCGCGTGGATCGACCAACGCACCCGCGCGATTCCCGGCCCGCACCCAGGCTCGCGCCCGGCCGCGCGGCGGAGCGTGGCCCCGGCGGCCCTCCGCGTATACCGTGGGCGGCATGGACGACCTGGATCCCGAGCTGCTCGCCCTCGCCCGGTCCGCCCGCACGGTCACCGTGCTCACCGGCGCCGGGATGTCGGCGGAGAGCGGGGTGCCCACGTTCCGCGACGCCGGGACCGGACTGTGGGCCCGGTGGTCCCCGGAGGAACTGGCCACGCCCGAGGCCTGGGAAGCCGATCCGGAGCTCGTGTGGTCCTGGTACCTGTGGCGGGCGCGGCAGCTGTGCCGGCTGCGCCCCAACGCCGGGCACCGGGCGCTCGCCCGGTGGGCCGGGCGGGCCCGGGTGCAGGTGGTGACCCAGAACGTGGACGACCTGCACGAGCGGGCCGGGTCGGAGGTCCTCGCCCATCTGCACGGCAGCCTGTTCGCCTTCCGCTGCTCGGCCTGCGGCGCGCCCTTCCCGGGGGCGCTCGTCCCCGGCCTGTCCCCGGTGGACCCGGAGGAGCCGGTGGACCCGGAGGAGCCGACCCGCGAGCGACCGCCGATGTGCCCGGTGTGCGGCGGGGCCGTCCGCCCCTCCGTCGTCTGGTTCGGGGAGCTGCTGCCCGAGGGTGCCCTGGAGCGCGGCGCCGACGCCGTGGCGGAGGCCGACCTCGTGCTCGTGGTGGGCACCTCGGGGCTGGTGCAGCCCGCGGCCTCCCTCCCGCTCATCGCCGCCGGCCGCGGGATCCCGGTCGTGGAGGTCAATCCCGAGGACACGGCCCTCACCCCGCACGCGGACTGGGTCGTGCGGGCCCGCTCCGCCGAGGCGCTGCCCCGCCTCCTGCCCTGAAGTCAGCCCGGACTCCGGTCCGGACTCGGGCCCGACGGGAACCGTCCCGCGCCGTCCCGGTGAGCGCCCCCGGCGGAGCACCGGGGGCCGGGCGCCGGCCGTCGGACGCCGATAGCTGAGAGCAGAAAGCAGCCTGTCCTTCTTGTCACGGGCCCCCGGCGGCCACAGACTGAACGACGGACACCAGCTCCGGGGCCCCGTTCCGGAGCCCACCCCTTCCAGCCACCGGCTGGTTCCCCACGAAAGGCACGGTCCATGACCCAGTCCATGACGCAGTCCCCCACCCTGCCCCTGCACGACGGCAGGACCATCCCGCAGCTCGGCTACGGTGTCTGGCAGGTCGACGCCGACATCGCCGAGGACGTGGTGGGCCAGGCCCTGGCGGCCGGGTACCGGCACATCGACACCGCCATGATCTACGGCAACGAGGAGGGCGTCGGCCGGGCCATCGCCAACAGCGGCATCCCGCGCGACGAGATCTTCGTGACCACCAAGCTGTGGAACGAGGACCAGGGCTACGACTCCGCCCTCGAGGCGATCGACGCCTCCCTGGAGCGCCTCGGCCTGGAGTACGTGGACCTGTACCTCATCCACTGGCCCACGCCGAAGCGCGGGAAGTACCTGGACACCTGGAAGGCCTTCCGGGAGATCCGCGACAGCGGCAAGGCCCGCTCGATCGGCGTCTCCAACTTCCCGCAGGAGGAGCTGCAGGAGATCATCGACGAGACCGGCGTGGTCCCGGTGGTCAACCAGGTGGAGCTGCACCCCTACTTCAACCAGGCCGCGCTGCGGGACTTCAACGCCTCCCACGGCATCCTCACCGAGGCGTGGTCCCCCCTGGGCCAGGGCGGCGACCTGCTGAAGGACCCGGCCATCGCCTCGATCGCCCGAAAGCACGGCGCCACCCCCGGCCAGGTCATCATCGCCTGGCACCTGGCGATCGGGAACGTGGTCTTCCCCAAGACCGTCACCCCCGAGCGGATCCGCGAGAACTTCGCGGCCCTCGACGTGCAGCTCGACGCCGAGGACGTCGAGGCGATCAGCGGCCTCGACAACGGCGGGCGCATCGGCTCGGACCCGAAGGACTTCAACTGAGTCCTCGGCGTCCGGGGACGGTCCCCCGCCCCTGACGACCGCCCGCACCGGTGCTCACCGGTGCGGGCGGTCTCCTGCGCGGTGCGGATCGGCCACGCGGTAGGCC
This sequence comes from Kocuria sp. SM24M-10, assembly GCF_001027955.1. Taxonomy (NCBI): domain Bacteria; kingdom Bacillati; phylum Actinomycetota; class Actinomycetes; order Micrococcales; family Micrococcaceae; genus Kocuria; species Kocuria sp. SM24M-10. The sequence goes on from NZ_LDNX01000162.1 coordinate 22,481, forward strand.
TCCTGGACCAGCCCGCCCGGGAAGGACCGCACGTCCACCAGCTCCAGCGGGACGTCCGTGCCCGCCCCGGCGAACGGGGAGATGCCCTCCCGCAGCAGCACCGGCACGCGCGTCAGCACGAGATCGTCGATCCGGCCAGCGTCGAGGAAGGAGCGGATCGTGGCGCCGCCGTCCACGTAGACGTGGCGGGCACCCACGGCGTCGAGCAGTTCGACCGCCCGGGGCACGGACGGCGCCCACTGCACCGGAGGAGCCGTTCCCGGGCCCGGGCCTCCGGAGCCCAGCACCACCACGGGACGCTCGCCGTAGGGCCAGTCGCCGAAGCCCAGGACCTGCTCGTAGGTGACGCGGCCGAGGACCACGGCGTCGATCCCGGCCAGGAACGCCTCGTAGCCCAGGTCCCCGGCCCCCGCCTCCGCGGCGGCGGCCCCGCGGCTCTCGAGCCAGGCCAGGTCCCCGTCCGGGCGGGCGATGTACCCGTCCACGCTCAGCCCGATGTACACGTGCCCGGCCCAGCCGGACCTGCCCCGTCCGGTGTCCTCGTCGCGCTCCGTCCCCACGTCCCGCCTCCTCGTTCCGGCCCCTCGTCCGACCGCTCCCCACGCTAGCCCGGGGGCGGAGCCGCGGAACGCCCCGTGACAGAACCGTTGCAGGGCGGGGCCCGCCCGTCCCGCCCGCCGATTGGTGCGGGACCGGCCGACGGGTGAACCATGGTGGTCATGAAACACAACACTTCCCGGGCGGGCGACGGCACCACCAGCGCCGCCGCCCCGCACGGCAACCCCGACAACGTCCCGGGCGCGGACCTGCCCCGCCCCGAAGGGAAGACCTTCTTCGGACAGCCCCGCATGCTGGCGAACCTGTTCAGCGTGGAGCTGTGGGAGCGCTTCTCCTTCTACGGCATGCAGGGCATCGTCCTGCTCTACATGTACTTCGCCACGACCGAGGGCGGGCTGGGCATCGACCAGTCGACCGCCGCCGGCATCGTGGGCGCCTACGGCGGCGCCGTCTACCTGTTCGCCATCCTCGGCGGGTGGGTGGCCGACCGGCTGCTGGGCTCCGAGCGCACCATGTTCGTCAGCGGCGTGCTCATCATGGCCGGGCACATCTCCCTGGCCCTCCTCCCCGCGGTCGCCGGCCTGGCGATCGGGCTGATCCTCATCGCCGTCGGCTCGGGCGGGCTCAAGGCCACGATCACCAACCTCGTGGGCTCCCTCTACGAGCGCCACGACCCGCGCCGGGACGCCGGGTTCTCGATCTTCTACATGGGCGTCAACATCGGCGGCCTGACCGGCCCGCTGCTGACCGGCCTCGCCCAGCAGACCTGGGGCTTCCACCTCGGCTTCGGCCTCGCCGCGATCGGCATGGCGTTCGGGCTCACCCAGTACGCACTGGGCCGGCGCCGGCTGCCCGGCGAGGTCCACCACGTGCCCAACCCCCTGCCCCGCAGCGCGTACGGCCGGTGGATCGGCGTCGCGCTCGCCGCGCTCGCCGTGGTCGCCGCCGCGGTGCTCACGGGCGTGCTCAACGCGGCCAACCTGGCGGACGTCGTGGTGGTCGTGACCGTGCTGGCGGCCGTGGCCCTGTTCGTGCTCCTGCTCACCAGCGCGAAGGTCGACGACGACGAGCGCTCCCGCGTGCGGTCGTTCATCCCGATGTTCATCGGCTCGGCCGCGTTCTGGGCGCTCTTCCAGCAGCAGTTCACCGTGATCACCATCTACTCCGACACCCGGCTGGACCGGACCCTGGGCGACTGGACCATGCCGATCTCCTGGGTGCAGTCCTTCAACCCCTTCTTCATCATCCTGCTCGCCCCGGTGTTCGCGGTGCTGTGGACGCGGCTGGGCGAGCGGCAGCCGTCGACTCCCGCCAAGTTCGGTCTCGGCATCGTCCTGATGGGGTCGGCGTTCCTGATCTTCCTGCCCATGGTCGGGGTGTCCTCCGTGCCGGTGCTGTGGGCGGCGCTGATCCTGCTCGTGGCCACCCTCGGCGAGCTGCTGGTCTCCCCGGTCGGGCTGTCCCTGTCCACCCGGCTGGCCCCCCGGGCCTACCCGGTGCTGATGGTCTCCCTGTTCTACCTCTCCGTGGCCCTGGGCACGGCCCTGTCCGGGTCCCTGGCCGGGTACTACAGCGAGCAGTCGGAGGCCGCCTACTTCGGCGTCCTCGGCGCGGTGACGATCGTCATCGGCGCGGGCCTGCTGGTGCTCTCCCCCTGGATCCGCCGCCGGATGCGCGGGGTGCGCTGACCGGAGCTGGATCCGCGGGGCGGCGCCGGCCGGGCCCCGCGTCACTGCGGGCGGTCGCCCGCTCCCGTCCTCCGGCGCTCCGGCGCCGGAGGACGGGCTGCCGCTCAGGTGCCGACGATCTGCGCCACCACGTCCGCCGCGGGGCACTCCCGTGCCGCGGCGAAGGCCGGACCTGCCCACAGCGAGATGGTCTCGGGGTCCCCGGCGGCCGCCGCTGCCGCCCGCAACGGCTTCGTCAACTGGTTGACGTCCGGATATGCCGCTGGAGCAATATTCGAGTAGCGGTCGACGAACCCGTTCCGCAGGCCGCGGGCCAGGCGGCCGGAGAACGCCCGGGTCACGACCGTCTCCCGGTAGCGGCCCGAGCCGAGGGCCTCCCGGTACGCGGCGGAGGTCCCGGCCTCGTGGGTGCGCAGCAGCAGCGTGCCGACCTGGACCGCGTCCGCCCCGGCGGCCCGCGCGGCCTCCGCGTCCGCGCGCGAGGCGATGCCCCCGGCCGCCACGAGCGGGAGGTCGACCGCGGCGCGGACCGCGGCGACGAGCTCGGCCAGGGGCTCCTCGCCCGCCACGTCCTCGGTGCGGTGCGTGCCCCGGTGGCCGCCGGCGGCCGGGCCCTGCACGGTCAGCAGGCCGGCACCGGCCCGGGCCGCCGCCTCCGCCTCCGGGACCGAGGTCACCGTGACGGACGTCGTGCTGCCCACCGCCGCCAGCCGCTCCAGGACGGACGCCGCCGGCAGGCCGAAGGTGAACGAGACCACCGGCACCCGCAGCCGTTCGAGGAGCTCGAGCTTGGCCGCCCAGCCGTCGTCGTCGGCCGGGTCCGTGGCGGGCAGCTCGACCCCGTGGTCCCGCGCGGTCTCCTGCAGCGCCTCCCGGTAGGCGGCGAGCGACCAGTGCACGGCCGGGTCCACGGCGGGGCCCGGCGCGGCGGTGTTCGCAGCCTGCGGCACGAACACGTTCACCCCGAACGGACCGCCCGTCAGCGCCCGGACCTCCTCGACGTCCGCACGGACCCCCTCGGCCGGGCGGTTCCCGGCGGCGAGGAACCCCAGGCCGCCGGCGGCGCTGACCGCCGCCGCCAGCGCGGGAGTCGACGGTCCTCCCGCCATCGGGGCGCCCACGAACGGCACGGAGAGATCGGACAGCCGGAAGCGGGGCGCGATGCTGGTCATGACACCCAGGCTAGGAACACGCACGGTCCGCGTCATCCCCTGCACCGCGCCCCGGCCGTGGCATAGGCTGTGCCCAGATCACCGTCCGCCCGGGCGTGGGCCGGGCACGACCGATTCGAGGCATCCGATGGCTCAGTCAGCAGACTCCAAGACCCGGTCCCGCCCGCAGCCGGAGCTCAAACGCGTGATGGGCCCGGGGCTGCTCCTGCTCTTCATCGTGGGGGACATCCTCGGCACCGGCGTGTACGCCCTGACCGGCAGCATCGCCGGGGAGATCGGCGGCGCCGCCTGGGCCCCGATCCTCGTGGCCTTCGTCGTGGCGACCATCACCGCGTTCTCCTACCTGGAACTGGTGACCAAGTACCCCGGGGCCTCGGGCGCGGCCCTGTACACGCACAAGGCGTTCGGCATCCACTTCGTCACGTTCCTGGTGACCTTCGCCGTGCTGAGCTCGGGGCTGACCTCCGCGTCCACCGCGGCCTCCGCCGTGGCCTCGAACTTCGCCCGGGGCTTCGGCCTGGACGTGGGCACCACCGGGATCACGGTGATCGCCGTGAGCTTCATCGCGATCCTGGCCGCGATCAACATCCGCGGCGTGACAGAGGGGCTGGCCTTCAACGTGGTCCTCACCTCGATCGAGCTCACCGGACTGCTCATCGTGATCCTCGTCGGGTTCTGGGCAGCGTTCCAGGGCAACGCCGACTTCAGCCAGACCGTGGTCTTCGAGACCTCCGAGGACAAGGGCATCTTCCTGGCGCTGACCGCCGTGACCTCGCTGGCGTTCTTCTCCTTCGTGGGCTTCGAGGACTCCGTCAACATGGTCGAGGAGACCAAGCACCCCAGCCGCGACTTCCCGCGCGTGATGCTCTTCGGCCTGGGCCTCACGGGCGTGGTCTACATCCTGGTCTCGATCTTCACCGTGGCGGTCGTGCCCATCGGCGTGCTCGGGGAGTCGACCACGCCGCTGCTGGACATGGTCCGGATCGGGGCCCCGAACATCCCGATCGACACCATCTACCCGTTCCTGACGATCTTCGCCGTGGCCAACACCGCGCTGATCAACATGCTCATGGCCTCCCGCCTGCTCTACGGCATGGCGCGGCAGGGGGTGCTGCCGGACTTCCTGGGACACGTGCTGCACGGCCGCCGGACCCCGTGGTCCGCGATCGTGTTCACCACGCTGCTCGCCATGGGCCTGATCGTGGTGATCAACAACCTCCTCGGCAGCGGGACGGCTAGCGCCCTCGGCGGCACCACCGCACTCCTGCTCCTCGGGGTGTTCACCATCGTGAACATCGCGGCGATCATCCTGCGCAAGGACCACGGACCCACCCACGACTACTTCCACGCCCCGCGGGTCCTGCCGTACCTGGGCGCGATCACCTGCGCCTACCTGGTGGGGCCGTGGGCGCAGGATCTCATCGAGTACCAGATCGCGGTGGTCCTGCTGCTGATCGGCCTGGGCCTGTGGGTCGTCAACTTCCTCTACGACCGCCTGTTCCTCGGCCGCAAGGTACGGTTCGAGAACCCCGAGGACCTCGCCCGGCTGGAGGACGAGCCCGAGGGCGGGGACCCGCACCACACCCTGTGACCCGGTCCGCCGTTCCTGGCGGCCCTACGCGAGGAGAGACCGTGACCGTCGTCGTCGGATACATGCCCACCGCCCCCGGACACGCGGCGCTGGACGCCGCGATCCGTGAGGCCGAGCGCCGGGGCACCGACCTCGTGGTGGTCCAGCCGCGGCCGAAGCGCCACCAGACCCCGGAGGTGGGAGCCGACATCGACGTGGAGCGGGAGAAGCTCACCCGCTCGGGGCTGCGCTACGAGCTGCGGGAGCCCGAGCACGACAGCGACCCCGCGGACGTCATCCTCGACACCGCCCGGGAGCGGGAGGCCGAGCTGATCGTGCTCGGCATCCGCCGCCGCTCCCCCGTGGGCAAGATCATCATGGCCAGCACCGCCCAGCGCGTCCTGCTCGAGAGCCCCTGCCCGGTGCTGAGCGTGAAGGCCGTCTACGACTGAGCACCACGTGTTATTTCTGTTTTCGAAATATTAGGCTGGTGCCGGACCCGGGTCCGGCGGCCGCCGGATCGGGCCCGTCCCGACGTCGGGACCGCTCCAGCCGCTTTCGAAAGGCCCGCCATGCCCTCCTCCGCCCCCACCAGGCCCCGCTCCGCCCCCTGGTCCGGCGACACCCGGCCGCCGCGTCGTTCCCGCTGGGCCACCCTGCTGCGCGTGCTCCTGCCGGCGCTGCTCATCGTGGGGTGGCTGGCCGTGGCCGGCGTCGGCGGGCCGTACTTCGGCAAGATCTCCGAGGTCTCCACGAACGACCAGTCCAGCTTCCTGCCCGAGTCCACCGAGTCCACCCGCGTCACGGACCTGCAGGGCGAGTTCCGGGACTCGGACGCGATCCCCGCGATCGTTCTCCTCGTGCGGGAGGGCGGCCTGGAGCCGGCGGACCGCGCGTGGGCGGAGGAGACCGTCGCCTCCGTGCAGGACGGCGGACCGGCCGAAGGACGCCTCTCCCCGCCCATTCCGTCCGAGGACGGCGAGGCCCTCCAGGTCGTGGTGCCGCTGCCGGACGGTGAGGTGGTCGAGGACGTGGAGGCGCTCTCGGACCGGTTCGCGCAGGATCGCCCGGAGGGGCTGCAGGCCTACGTCACCGGTCCCGCCGGGTTCACCGCGGACCTCGTGGCCGGTTTCGAGGGCATCGACGGGCTGCTGCTGGGCGTGGCGCTGGCCGTGGTCTTCGTGATCCTGCTGGTGGTCTACCGCTCCCCGGTCCTGCCCGTCCTCGTCCTCCTGACGTCGGTCTTCGCCCTGAGCGCCGCGATCCTGGTCGTCTACTGGCTGGCCGCCAACGACCTCGTGACCATCAGCGGCCAGGTCCAGGGCATCCTGTTCATCCTCGTGGTGGGTGCGGCCACCGACTACTCCCTGCTGTACACGGCCCGCTACCGCGACGCCCTGCTGCACCACCGCGGCCGGGCCGAGGCGACGCGGGCGGCGCTCAAGGGGTCCGTGGAGCCGATCGTCGCCTCCGGCGCCACGGTCATCGCCGGTCTGCTGTGCCTGCTGCTGTCCGATCTCGCCTCCAACCAGGCACTCGGCCCGGTGGCCTCGGTCGGCATCGTGATGTCGATCCTGGCGGCCCTGAGCTTCCTGCCCGCGGTGCTCTACGCCACCGGCCGCGGCGCCTTCTGGCCGTTCCGGCCCCGCTTCGACGCCTCCGGGACCGAGCGCGTGCGCGTGGTCGGCCACGGGACCGGCCACCGCCCCACCGTGGAGGGCCGGGGCGTCTGGGCGTCCGTGGCCCGCTTCGTGGCCCGCGCCCCGCGGGCGATCTGGGTCGTGACCACGGCGGTGCTGCTGGTGCTGGCCGGGTTCAGCACCCAGTTCCAGGCCACGGGCGTGGAGCAGAGCGAGCTCGTGCTCGGGGAGTCCCAGGCCCGGGACGGCCAGGAGGCCCTCGCGGAGCACTTCCCCGGCGGCTCCGGCAGCCCGGCGGTCGTGCTGGTGCCCACCGGGTCCCTGGACGCCGCGGTCGCGGCGGTCGAGGACACCGAGGGCGTCGCCGACGTGGCCGCCGTCGCCAACGACTCGCCCTCCGGGATCCTCCCCCTGGGGGAGGACGCGCCCCCGCCGGCCGGCCCGTTCGCCGGCGTGCAGCCGACCGAGGCGGAGGGCCTGTACCAGCTGCAGGCGACCCTGTTCGACGCCGCCGACTCCCCTGCCGCCGAGCAGACCGTCCGCGAGCTGCGGGAGAACCTCTCCGCGGTGGACGAGGAGATCCTGGTGGGCGGGACCACCGCGACGAACCTCGACACCAACGAGACCTCGATCGCCGACCGCACGCTGATCATCCCGGTGATCCTCGTGGTGATCACCCTGATCCTCATGCTCCTGCTGCGCTCGGTCCTGGCGCCCGTGCTGCTGATCCTCACGACCGTGATCTCGTTCTTCTCCGCCCTGGGCGTCTCCGCGCTGGTGTTCGAGCACGTCCTGGGGCTGCCCGGCGCTGACCCCTCGGTGCCGCTGTTCGGCTTCGTGTTCCTCGTGGCCCTGGGCATCGACTACAACATCTTCCTGATGTCCCGGGTGCGGGAGGAGTCCCTGGCCCACGGCACGCGGGCCGGCATCCTGCGGGGACTGACCCTCACGGGCGGGGTGATCACCTCCGCCGGGATCGTGCTGGCGGCGACGTTCGCGGCCCTGGCCGTCATCCCGATCATGTTCCTGGTGCAGCTGGCGTTCATCGTGGCGTTCGGGGTGCTGCTGGACGCGCTGGTCGTCCGCTCGCTGCTGGTGCCCGCCCTGACCTACGACATCGGGCGGGCCATCTGGTGGCCCGCCCACCGGCGGATCGAGCCCTGAACCGGCGGCGCCCCGCGTCGTCCGCTCAGGCGGCGTGGTGGCCGGAGCGGCGGGCGACGACGGGGATCCGGTTCGTCACCGGACGCGCCTCCTCCTCGGGCGCCGGCTCCTCCTCCGGCGCCTGCTCGACGGCGTCCCACTCGGCGCCCTCCTGCTGCCAGCCGAACCCGAAGGCCAGCGCGGGGACGAGCAGGTTGGCCAGCCCGCAGCCCACGGCGAGCCCGGCCCACGCCACGGGGAACGAGGCGAGGACGTCGAGCGGGTAGTGCACGCCCAGGTAGAGCCGGGAGACGCCGACCAGGGCGGCGACCCCCACGCCCGTGGCCAGGACCGCCGGTGCCCGCCCGGACCGGCGCACCGCGAGGCAGAAGGCCGCCGCGATCGCCAGGGCGGCGCCGGTGTGCCCCGAGGGGAAGGACGTGATGCCGTCCACCAGGACGAGCGGCTCGGTGAGCGTCGCCGCGTCCGGGCGGGACCGCCCGACCGCCACCTTGGCCACGGCGACCGCGCCCCAGCCGCAGAGCGCGGTGACGGCGAACCCGGCGGCGTCCCAGGGGCGCCGCCGGGTGCGGGCGAGCCAGGCGGTGAGGGCGACGATGACGGCGAACGCCCCGGGGGTGGAGAAGGCGTGGTGCAGGGCGAGTGCCCCCAGATCGAGCACGCCGGAGCGTGCGACGTCGAGCCGCTGGAGGACCTCGGTCTCCCGAGCCGCGATCCCCGGCGAGTACACCAGGAGCCGTCCCACCGTCGCCGTGGCGAGCACGACGATGAAGGGGACGACCACCCACTGGTGCAGCTGGGGCAGGGACCAGGTGGAGCGGGCCGGCCGGGGGGAAGAGTGCTGTGCCGGGAATGCCATGGTGCCCACCATGACATACACCACGTGGGCTCGATGGCCGAGCGGGCCTGTGACCAGGGGCTTCGCAAAGATTTCGCCGTCCGGACCCAGAGAATGACAAATCATGAAGCTGTTCGGGGGACAAACGGTGCCGGCACGCCGGCACGACGCCAGGTGTCAGGACGTCGCTCGTCCAGGGACGGCGCAACCTTTTCGAGGTGATGGAGCAGCGGCTCACTCGTTTCACGTGGAACGGACGGTGAATCCCCACGCCGAACAATGCTTGTGAGTTGTTTCGTCGACTGCGCCCCGGTGCAGGGCGGGCCGTCAGTTCCGGCCCGGGCGTCCCCCACTCAGGGGACAATGACGTGCTGCGGGAGCCGCACTAGACTGATCGGTCAACCAGGCCCCGCACCACCCGACCGACGATGGAGCACCCGTGTTCAAGAAGGACCCGTCCCGCCGCGCCCGACAGGCCGTCTCCCACGCCGAGGCCGTGCAGCACGTGGCGGAGGGAGGGGTCGCGATCTACTGGCGGCCCGGCTGCCCGTTCTGCAGCATGCTGGAGCGCGGTCTCGCGGAGGACGCCGACCGCGCCACGTGGACGAACATCTGGGAGGACCGCGACGCCCAGGCGTTCGTCGAGTCCCTCAACGACGGCAACGCCACCGTGCCCACGGTGGTCACCCGCGACGAGCACTTCGTGGCGGCGTCCCGCGAGCAGGTCGCCCTCACGAGGGCCCTGATCGCGAATTCCGCCGACCGCTGAGCAGCGGCTCCCGGCGCGCCGCCGCCGGCGACCGGCCCGCGGAGTGCCACCGGTGCGGTCCGCGGGCGAAGGGCGACCCCTGTCTTCAACCTATGAATGGTGAGTAGAATCACTCATCGTCACATGTTCACCGGCGAAAGAGGACGACGATGTCCGAGTCCGCTGAGCCCCGCGCCAAGCCCGGCTCGCAGACGTCCCTGCGCAACGCCAACCAGCGCCGCGTGCTCGACACCGTGCGCCGCAACGGCCACCTGACGCAGGCTCAGATCTCCCGGCGCACCGCCCTGGCGCCGTCGACGGTCTCCAACATCGTGCACGAGCTGATCGGCGCCGGACTGCTGGTCATGGAGGCCGACAACGCGGGCCGCCGCGGTCAGCTGATCAGCTTCAGCGGCTCGGCCGGCCACGTGGTGGGCATCGACGTGGGGAACCGGCACCTCACCGTCGCGGTCGCCGACCTCAACCAGCGGATCCTCGCCCAGCGGCGCCACGACCTGCCCGCAGGGCACCGCTTCGCCGACGACCTGGAGCTCGCGGGGCGGGCCCTCGACGATCTGCTGGACGGCCTCGGCACCGCCCGCCCGGAGCTGCTCGCCGCGGGCCTCACCCTGCCGGCCCCCGTCGACCTGGACGGCCGGCTGATCAGCGCGAGCGCGATCCTGCCCGCCTGGAGCGGGATCGACGTGCGCGAGGAGGCCGGCCGGCGGCTGGGCCTGCCCGTGGTGGTCGAGAACGACGCGAACGCGGGTGCGCTGGGCGAGCACGCGTGGGGCGCGGGGCGCGGGGCGCGCAACATGGCCTACATCAAGATCGGCCACGGGGTGGGTTCCGGCCTCATCCTCAACGGCACCCTCTTCCGCGGCGCCACGGGGTCGGCGGGCGAGATCGGCCACTCGACCGTCGACGAGCGGGGCCGGGTGTGCCGGTGCGGCAACCGTGGCTGTCTCGAGACCTACGTCTCCTCGGAGGAGACCACGCGGCTGCTGACCGACACGCACGGCCCCGACCTCACGATCCCCGACCTCGTGGCCGCCGCGGCCGCCGGGGACATCGGCTGCGCCCGGGTCATCGGCGACACGGGACGGATGCTGGGCACCAGCGTGGCCAACCTGTGCAACATCATCAACCCGGAGCTGGTGGTCATCGGCGGGGAGATCTCCCGCGCCGGGGACCTGCTGCTCGACCCGCTGCGCGAGATCGTCTCCCGCTACGGGGTCCGCGGCAGCGTGCAGGACCTGCGGATCGAGGCCGCCCGGCTCGGCATCCAGGCCCATGTGGCGGGCGCCGTCATCCTGGCCCTGCAGCACGCGGAGCTGCCGGCCGGGGCCGGGCCGACCCGCTGAGGAGGGCGGCGCGTCCATCGTGTTCAACTAATGGACATCCAGTGCGCCGAGTTCTACTGTGGACCGGACCACAAGATCCCCTCGACGTCGGCCGGTGCGTCCGTCCCGGGGCGCGGAGGCCGGCCGGCACGCCGGACCCCGCCGATCTCACACCAGCAAGGGAGCTGTTCGATGAGTCAAGACGCAACGACCCCGACGGTGGCGGAGCATCCCAACACCTCGGCCGTCCTCAGGATCAGCATCATCGCCGCCTTCGGCGGCTTCCTCTTCGGCTACGACTCCGCCGTCATCAACGGCGCGGTCTCCGCCATCCAGGAGGAGTTCGGGGTCAGCCCCGGCCCGCTCGGGTTCGCCGTGGCCTCGGCGCTGCTCGGCGCGGCCGCCGGCGCCTTCTTCGGCGGACGGATCGCCGACCAGCTGGGCCGTGTTCCGGTCATGAAGATCGCCGCGGTGCTCTTCCTCGTCAGCGCGATCGGCTGTGGCGTGGTCGACAGCTTCGGCTGGCTGATCTTCTGGCGCATCGTCGGTGGTGTCGGCGTGGGCGTGGCCTCCATCATCGCCCCGGCCTACATCGCCGAGATCGCCCCGGCCGCCGTGCGCGGACGCCTGGGCTCGCTGCAGCAGATGGGCATCGTGCTCGGCATCTTCGTCTCCCTCGCCGTGGACGCCTGGCTCGCCGCCCTGGCCGGCGGCTCCACCCAGGAACTGTGGTGGGGGCTCGAGGCCTGGCGGTGGATGTTCATGGCCGAGGCCGTCCCGGCGCTCGCCTACCTGATCGGCGCGTTCACGATCCCCGAGTCCCCCCGCTACCTGGTGGAGGACGGCCGTTCCGACGAGGCCCAGGCCGTGCTGGCCAATCTGCAGGGATCCGCGTCGGCGACCGAGCGCGTCCGCCTGATCAAGGAGTCCCTCCGCAGCGAGCACAAGCCGCGGCTGTCCGACCTCAAGGGCCGCATGGCCGGTCTGAAGCCCATCGTGTGGGTCGGCATCGGCCTGGCCGCGCTGCAGCAGTTCGTGGGCATCAACGTGATCTTCTACTACTCCAACGTGCTGTGGCAGTCCGTGGGCTTCACCGAGGCGGACTCCTTCACCATCACGGTGATCACGTCGGTCACCAACGTGGCCGTCACCATCGTGGCGATCGCCCTCGTGGAGCGGGTGGGCCGCCGCCGGCTGCTGCTCATCGGCTCGGCCGGAATGGCCCTGTCCCTCGGCACCCTCTCCGTGCTCTTCGCCACCGCCGACGTCGTGGACGGCTCGCCCGTGCTCGGCCCCACCGCGGGCCCGGTGGCGCTCGTGGCCGCCAACCTGTTCGTGATCTTCTTCGGCGTCTCCTGGGGTCCCATGATGTGGGTGCTGCTCGGCGAGATGTTCCCGAACCGCATCCGCGGCGCCGCGCTGGCGGTGGCCGGCTTCGTGCAGTGGATCGCCAACTGGCTGGTCACCGTGACCTTCCCGGCGCTGGCCGCCTTCTCGCTGGGCGTCGCCTACGGGCTCTACACGTTCTTCGCGCTGGTCTCCCTGCTCTTCACGCTCAAGATGGTCCGGGAGACCACCGGCATCGAGCTGGAGGACATGCAGGACTGAGCGGCCCCGCAGCTCCGCGGACGACGGCGGTCCGCCTCCCCTTCCGGGGAGGCGGACCGCCGTCGTCCCCGGCGACCGTGGCCCCTCTCGAGGCTTTCCGCCGCACGGCGCCGGACCGGGGCCGTGCGCTCTTCGTTACCCCTCGGTGACCGTCAGGACACGAATCGCCGCCGACTTCGGGTATTTTCGGGACAGCTGTGTGCGGCCCGGGCCCCCGGAATGGGCCCCGCTCCGCCCAGTCGCACCGCTCCATTTTCAACGGCGAAAAGGAACCACGTTGACCCAGACCACTGCGGATCCCGCATCCCCTGCTGAGACCACTGCCCGGAAGTCGGCGGGCCACGTGATCGTGGACACGCTCGTGGCGCACGGGGTGGAACGCACCTACGTGGTCCCGGGGGAGTCCTATCTCGACGTGCTCGACGGGCTGCACGACTCCCCGATCGCCACGGTGGTGTGCCGCCACGAGGGCGGGGCGGCGTACATGGCCGAGGCCGACGGGAAGATGAACCCGGTGCCGGGGGTGGCGATGGTGACCCGCGGGCCCGGGGCGGCCAACGCCCACGTGGGACTGCACACCTCCTGGCAGGACTCCACCCCGATGGTGCTGTTCGTGGGGCTGATCCCCTTCGAGCACCGGGACAAGGAGGCCTTCCAGGAGTTCGACCCGCACGCCTGGTTCGACTCCGGGGCCAAGCGGGTGATGGTCCTGGACCACGCCGAGCGGGCCTCCGAGATCGTGGCCGAGGCGATGTTCGCCGCCGCCTCGGGCCGTCCCGGGCCGGTGGTGGTGGGCCTGCCCGAGGACATCATCCGCACGCAGATCGACCCCACCCTGCACCCGCCGATCCCGGTGGCCCACGGCGGGATGACGGTCAACGACTGGAAGGCGCTGCGTGATGCGCTCTCGGCGGCCGAGAAGCCGCTGTTCGTCACCGGCGGCAACGACTGGACCCACGCCGGCGCGGCGGGCCTGACCACCTGGCTGGAGGAGCACCACCTGCCGGCCGCGGCCGAGTGGCGCACCGAGGGCACCGTGGGCTTCGACTCCCCCTCCTACGTGGGCCCGATCGGCTACGGCCGCCCGCAGGCCACCTTCGAGATGCTGGAGGAGACCGACCTGCTGGTCTTCGTCGGCACCGTCCCGGGCGATGTGATCACCAACGGGTTCCTGGTCCGCCAGGACTGGGCGAAGAAGAACTTCCTGGTCACCATCGACCCGTCCCTGCGCGGGCGCTCCGGGCCGGTGTCCTACCAGATCGTGGCGAAACCGGACGTGTTCGTGCGCGACCTGGTGCGCATCGACCTGCCGGCCAAACCGGTCTGGAAGGAGTGGACGGCCCGGCTGCGGGCCAAGCAGGTGGAGTTCTCCGCCCCCGCCCCGATGGTCACCGACCGGACCCCGGGCCAGGCACCGGCGCGGATGGACACGCTGATGGCCCACCTGGTGGCCGGTCTGCCGGCCGATGCGATGGTGACCTTCGGGGCCGGGGAGCACACCAACTTCGCCCACCGGTACTTCCCCACCCGCGGGTACGCCTCGATGATCTCCGCGCGCAACGGCTCGATGGGCTACTCGGTGCCCTCGGCGGTGGCCGCCTCGCTGCGCTACCCCGGCCGGCGGGTGGTGACCATCGCCGGGGACGGGGAGTTCCTGATGAACGGCCAGGAACTGGCCACCGCCGCCCAGTACGGGGCCACCCCGCTGGTGATCGTGATGGACAACCAGGAGTACGGCACGATCCGCACCCACCAGGAGCGCGACTACCCGCAACGGGTCTCGGGCACCCAGCTCAAGAACCCGGACTTCGCGCTCATGGCCAAGGCCTTCGGCGGCTACGGGGTGCGCGTCGAGCACGAGGCCGAGATCCCCGGCGCGCTCGAGTCCGCCCTGACGGCGATCGACGAGGACGGCACCTTCGCCCTGATCCACCTGCTCGTCGAGCAGCGCGTGAAGGCCTACTGACCCGGCCCCGGCGGGGTCGTCCCGCCCGGGTCGTCCCGGGGCGCCGGCGGGTGCGCCCGCGCCCCGGGCGGAGCCGGTCCGGCGGCGGAGGGTCGGTCCGACGACGGCGGCCACAGCGGCCCGGGCGTCTCAGCCCGCCAGGGGATGCGCCAGCTCGTCCTGGCGCATCCGGCCGGCCCACAGTGCCACGAACCCCAGCACGGGGGTCAGCACGGCCACGGTCCAGAAGATCACCGGCAGCGGCACGACCTGCGCGACGGGCCCCGCGATCGCCATCGACACCGGCATGAGGGCGATGGAGACGAAGAAGTCGAGGCTCGAGACCCGCCCGAGCATGTGCCGCGGGACCCGGCGCTGCAGGAGCGTCCCCCACAGCACCATGCCCGCGCCGTCCCCGGCGCCGACGCACGCGAGGCACAGCGCCATGACCCAGAACGACTCCGTGGTAGCCACCAGGCCGAACGGCAGCGTCCCGAGCCCCCAGAGCCCGATCATCCAGCTGAGGTAGCGCCGGGGCAGGGGCAACGAGGCCACCACCAGCGAGGCCAGCGCGCTGGCCCCGCCGTAGCACGCCAGGAGGTAGCCGAAGGTGGCGGCGTCCCCGCCCAGCCGGTCCCGCACGAGGAAGGGGACGAGCACCTCCAGGGGCCCCAGCAGCAGGAAGACCGCGCACACCGCCCACAGCAGGGTCCACAGCAGCCACGGCGTGTGCACGGTGTAGCGCACGCCCTCCATGAGGTCGCGCCGCACGGACGCGAACACGCCCCCGGACGGCTCCGCCGCCCCTGCGGAGGCCTGCGCGTCCGGCGCCGAGCCGACGACCGGCTCCGCCGCCGACTCCGCACCCGATGCCACGACCGGCTCCGCCGCCGAGGCCACGGCCGGGTCCGCGAGCGGCGCCCGGGCCGCCGGGCCCGTCACGGGCAGCGCCTCCCGCTCGGGCACGTGCAGGCGCAGCAGCAGCACGAGTGCCGCGAGGTGGCACGCGGCGATCAGGGCGACCGCCCCGCCGGGAGCCAGGAGCCCGATGAGCACGCCGGCCACGGCGGGGCCGGCCGCCTGCTGCAGCAGCGGGCGTGCCGTGCCCTCCACCCCGTTGGCGGCGAGCAGCTGCCGGGCGGGCAGCACCCGGGGCAGGGCGGCCGAGTAGGCCGGGTAGAAGAAGCCGACGCCGGCGCCGAACACGAACGCCGCGGCGCCGAGGTGCCACAGCCGCAGCCCACCGGTCAGGGCGAGCACCGCGACCGTTGCTGCCGTGAGCGCGTTCGCGGTCTCGACCAGGCGCAGCAGGGCCGCCAGCGGGAGGCGGTCCGCCGCGATGCCGCCCACGAGCACGACCACGAGCATGCCCAGCGCACCCACGGCCGTCACGGCCGAGAGGTCCACGGCCGTCCCGTCCAGTTCCAGGACCTGGTTCACCAGGGCCACCGCCCACATCCCCGCGCCGAAGACGCTGACGAACATCGCGAAGGCGAGCACACGGTACTCGCCGAGCCGGAAGGGCTCCAGCGCGCGGGGGAGGGGCATGGTGCCAGTCTACGGAGTGGCCCGCGGGGCGCCACGCGGCGGCCACGGTGGTGGCCACGGTCCGGTCCGTAGCAGACTGGGGCGGTGCAGACCTTCCTCCCCTACCCGGACTTCGCCCGCTCCGCCCGTGCCCTGGACCGCAAGCGGCTCGGCAAGCAGCGGGTGGAGGCCCTCCAGGTGCTGCGCGCGGCCACGGTTCCCGGCTACGGCTGGTACCGGCACCCCGCCACGGCGATGTGGACCGGGCACGTCCCCGCACTGGTGGCCTACGGGCGGGCGATGGTCGACGAGTGGACCGCCCGCGGCGGGGCCGACAGCACCGCGTGGCAGATCCGGGAGTTCGCCCCGGAGGCCTGGGACCGGTATCCCGACGACGGAGTGGCGCACCCGCCCCCGTGGCTGGGCGACGCCGCGTTCCACCGCTCCCACCGGTCCAAGCTGCTGAGCAAGGACGAGGAGCTCTACCGGGACGTGTTCCCGGACGACACCGCCGGCCTGGACTACGTGTGGCCGGAGCCCGCGCAGGCCCGCACTCCCCCCGCCGAGCCGCCGCACGGCCGGCGCGCCTGGGTCCTGGCGCCGGGGACGCACGAGGCCGCCGGCGGCGCCGTCCTCGTCCCGTTCCGCGTCCCGGAGGGGGTGCGGGAGAACCACTGGATGGCGGCGGTGGCGCGCGTCGAGCAGGAGCTGCAGGAGGGTGAGCCCGTGCTCCTGCTGCACGGGCCGCCCGGCCCCGAGCAGCTCGTGGAGCGGACCGTGCTGCGCGAGAACGTGCACCACGCCGTCGCGGGGTTCTCCCTCGAGCTCGAGCCCGGGGAGCGGGTCCTGCGCCGGGAGCTGCCGGCCCCCGCACGGCTGCAGTCCCCGCGCCCGGTCTTCGCCGTCCCCGCCGAGGCCGTGGGCGCCGGCGCGTGAGCCCCGCCGCGGTGCTCGGCCCGGCCCTGCTGGGCCTCGGCTCGGGCCTGGCCCTCATCGTGGCCATCGGGGCGCAGAACGCCTTCGTCCTCCGCCAGGGCCTGCGCCGGCAGTTCGTCGGCACCGTGGTGGTGCTGTGCGCGGTCTCCGACCTGATCCTGATCGCCGCCTCCGTGGCCGGCACCTCCCTCCTGGAGCAGGTGGCGCCCTGGCTGATGAGCGCCCTGCGCTGGGCCGGTGCGGTGTTCCTGCTCGGCTACGGGCTGCTGGCCGCCCGGCGGGCACTGCGCCCCGCGGGCGGCCTGGTGGCGGCAGGGGCGGCGCCGCCCGGCCGCGGCCGGGTGGCGCTCACCGCGCTGGCCCTGACCTGGCTCAATCCCCACGTCTACGTGGACACCGTCCTGGTCATGGGCTCGCTGGCCAATGCGCAGGGCGAGCAGCTGCGCTGGTGGTTCGCCGCCGGGGCGATGACCGCCAGCGTGCTGTGGTTCGGCGGTCTGGGATGGGGAGCCACCCGTCTGCAGCGGTTCTTCGCGTCGCCCGTCTCCTGGCGGGTCCTCGACGGCTCGCTCGCGGTGCTCATGCTCGTCCTGGGCCTGGAGCTCGCGCTGGGCGCCTGACGGGCACCCGCACCCGGCAGGTGCGCCGCGCCCGCCATTCATCTCCTGTCATGGGGGACCACCGAGACAAAGGGTCGGTAGCATGTCACTCACCCGGCGCCCGTCGTGCCGGACGTCAGGAGGCGCACATGCGAGGGTCCCACGTTCCCGCCACGGGAACGATCACCGTCACGGACTGGCCGGATCCGCAGGCCACGGAGCCGGGTCAGCTGGTGGTGCGGATGCTGCACGCCTCGATCTGCGGCTCGGACCTGCACGTGGTCTTCCACGGCCTGCTGCACGCCGAGGGTCCCCGCCGTCCCGGCTATCCCGGCCACGAAGGCGTCGGGGTGGTGGTGCAGTCCCGGTCGCCGCACGTCCGGGAGGGCTCGCTCGTGCTCACCGTGCCCCAGGGTGAGATGGGCGGGTGCTTCGCGGAGCTGCAGCTGGTGGACGACCGGCACGTCGTCGAGCTGCCCGCGGGCACCGACCCCACCGACTCCCGGCAGCTGCGCCGGCTCATGATGGCCCAGCAGTACGGCACGTGTCTCTACGCCATGCGCCAGTTCTGGCCCGTGGAGACGCCCGCCCGGCGCGCGCACACGTGCGTGGTGATGGGTGCCGGCTCCGCAGGGCTGTTCTTCGTGGAGGAGGCCCGGCGGCTGGGCTTCGAGCACGTCGTCGCCTCCGACCTCGACCCCGGCCGGCTCGAGGTCGCCCGGGGACTCGGCGCCACCCCCGTGCACGTGCCCGAGCAGGACCTGGGCGAGGTCGTGGCCGAGGTGAGCGGCGGCCGCGGCGCCGATCTCGTGATCGAGGCCGTGGGGCACGACGTGCTGCGCGACCAGGCCGTCGACCTCGCGGCCGACCGGGGGGTCGTGGGCTTCTTCGGCCTGCCGGAGCGGCACGGCCCCACGGACATCCCGCTGTGGACTGCGTTCCGCAAGAACCTGCGGCTGCAGTGCTCCGTGGCGGCGCAGGCCGAACCGGGGCTCACGTCCTTCCGCGAGGCGCTGCGCCGGATCTCCGAGGGCGAGATCGACGTGGAGCACTGCCTGGGCCCCGAGCTCCCCCTCGAGCGGCTGCCCGAGGCCATGCAGCGGGCCGAGGAGCACCGCCCCGGCGACATCAAGCTCACCGTGACGCCGTGACCGAGCGCATCCGTCCTCCCTCCGGCGCGGCGGCGGACGGCCGACACCCCACCGACACTCCCACCCTGCCCGCCGTGACCGCCACGACCCAGAGCTCGCTCGCCGTGCAGGTGATGGCGGCGGTGCGGCGGGCCGTCATGGCCGGTCAGATGGAGCCCGGGCGGCTGTACTCCGTGCAGCAGCTGGCCTCCGTCATGAACGTCTCCCGCAGCCCCGTGCGGGAGGGCCTCCTCCGGCTGGGCGAGGCCGGGCTGATCCGGTTCCACCGCAACCGCGGCTTCGAGATCGTCGAGGTCAGCCCCACCGACGTCGCGCAGATCCTCGCCGTGCGCACCGCCCTGGAGGTCCCCGCCGCCCGTCGGGCGGCGGGCCTCGCGCAGCCGCCGGACCTCGAGCGCGTCCGGGCGCAGTGGGAGGCGATGCACGCCGCGGCCCGGGCGCAGGACCTCGAGGCGACCGCCGGGGCCGACGAGGGGCTGCACCTGGTCCTGCTCGAGCTCGCCGGGAACGAGCAGGCGGCCCGGCTCGTGGAGCGGCTGCGCGCCACCACGTCCTTCCTGGGCGTCGTGACCGCCACGACGCTCCGCCCCGTCGGGGAGCTCGCCGGGGAGCACGACGCCCTGGTGCAGGCGGTGCTCGGCCAGGACGGGGACGCCGCGGGAGAGGCCATGCGCGAGCACCTCGCCTCGACCGCCGAGCGGCAGATCGGCCAGGCGCTGCGCGCCCGGGGCACCCCGGAGCAGGACGTCCCGGACCTGGCGGGGCGGATCTGGCGCGAGGCCTCCGCGGGGTACTGAGCGCGGCTCAGACCCCGGTGCCGCCGGGCCCGAGCGGGAGCCGGAGCTCGAAGCGGCAGTTGCCCCGCCCGTCCTCGCCCGCGGCGACCGTGCCCCCGTGGGCGGCCGCGATCTCCCGGCTGATCGCCAGTCCCAGACCGGAGCCGCCGGTGTCCCGGGTACGGGAGTCGTCCAGGCGCACGAACCGCTCGAAGACCCGCTCCCGGTCCGCCGGGGCGATGCCGGTGCCGTCGTTGTCCACGGTCACGACCGCGTCCTGTCCCTCCGTCCGCAGGGACACGGCGATCCACGACTCCGCGTGCCGCTCCGCGTTGGAGAGCAGGTTGCGGAGCACCTGCTGCAGCCGGCTCCCGTCCCCCCGGATCCGCACCGGATCCAGGTGCACGCGGACCTCGTGCCGCGACGCGGGCCGCATCCGCGCGACCTCCTCCCGCACCACCTCGTCCAGGTCGGTGTCCGCGACGCGCAGCCGCAGCCCGGCGTCGTCGATCTTCGCGAGGGTCAGGAGGTCCTCCACGAGCCGGCCCATCCGGCGGGACTGGGACCGGAGCACGGGAGCGACCTCCGGCCACATCGTGGCGGACGGATCCGAGGCGGCCACCTCGATGGTGGTCGTCAGGGTCGCGAGGGGGCTGCGCAGCTCGTGGGAGGCGTCCGCCACGAACCGGCGCTGGGCGCGGTCGGAGGCCTCCAGCCGGTCGAGCATCCCGTTCATCGTCCCGGCGAGCGCGGCGACCTCGTCCCCGGTGGGCGGCACGTCCACCCGCGCCCCGAGGTTGGCGGTGCCGATCCGGCGGACCTGCCCGGTGATCCGCCGGACGGGGGCGAGGGACCGGCCGACCAGGAACCACATGAGGGCGGAGCCGAGCAGGGCCAGCAGCGGACCGCCGACGAGCAGGAACAGGCCCACGGTCCGGAGCGTGGTCTGCTGCAGCGCCATGGGCACGGCCACGGTGAGCGTGAAGGGGACGTCGTTGATGTACATGCCGTGCGAGACATACACGAAGTCGGCGGCGCGCGTGCCCGGTCCGGCGGCGTCCGCCGCGGAGTCGAAGGACTGCCCCGGCTCGAGCGTGGGCGGGGACAGGCCAGCCTCGAGCGTGGAGGCGGGCGCGGCGGCGACCAACCGCCCGTCGGCGTCCTGCAGCTGCACGAGCACGCCCGGCCGCCCGAGCCGCTGCATCAGCTCCCCCAGCCCGGAGGTCGTGTAGACGGCCGTCTCCCGGGCGGTGCCGCCGGCCGTGCGCGGCTGCCAGGGAACGCCGAGGTCCTGCAGGATCTCCGCCTGCCGGGCCACGGCCTGGTCGTGGGCGGCCCCCACGGCGGTGCGGTGCACGAGCTCGAGCAGCACGCCCCCGGCCACAGCGACCACGAGCAGGATCAGCAGGCCCGCGGCGGCCGTGCTGCGCCGGCGCACGCCCCACCGATCGAACGGCGATCCCCGGCGGGCGGTCACGGGCTCGCTGCCCCCGGCTCGTCGGGCACCAGGCGGTAGCCCATGCCGCGGACCGTCTGCAGGGTGGACAGGCCGAAGGGGGCGTCGATCTTCTTGCGCAGGTAGCCCACGTAGACCTCCACGATGTTCTCCGAGCCCTCGAAGCCGGCGTCCCAGGCGTTGTCCATGATCTGGAGCTTGGAGACCACCTTCTCCTTGTTCTGCAGGAGGTACTGCAGGATGACGTACTCCTTGGCGGTGAGCTCCAGGTGCTGCCCGCGGCGGGTCACGGTCCGGCGGACCGGGTCCAGCTCCAGGGAGCCGGCGGCGAGCACCACCGGCCGTTCGGGGGCGCCCCGGCGGATGAGCGCCCGCAGCCGGGCGACGAGGACGAGGAAGCTGAAGGGCTTGGTCAGGTAGTCGTCGGCGCCGAGGTCGAACGCGTCGGTCTGGTCGTACTCGCCGTCCTTCGCGGTGAGCATCAGGACGGGCACCCAGTTCTCGGCGGCACGCATCTCCTCGAGGACGGCGTAGCCGTTCCTGCCGGGCAGCATGAGGTCCAGGACCACGACGTCGTATGGGTTCTCCCGGGCCAGCCACGCCCCGGTGACGCCGTCGTGGGCCACGTCGACCACGAAGCCCTCGTTCGTCAGGCCGCGGCGCACCGACTCCGCGAGGTCCACCTCGTCCTCCACCAGCAGCACGCGCACGCGCCCTCCTCCCTCGCCGGCCGTCACGGGGCCGCGCGGTCAGCTTCCAGTGTCCCGCACCGCGCTGAGGATCGGTTGAGGACGACGCGCCCGCACCGGTTCCCGCTTCTCCCCAACCGGTGCACAACGTTGTCCACAGGTGTGGAGAACCGTGTGCACAGTCGCCTCTCCACAGCGTTATTAACAGGTGTGGACGCCGCCGTGGCGCCGTCCACAGCGCGGGTCACAGGTGTGGAATTCCACGGCTGTAACTTGTCGACAGCTGGGGACAGAGCCTGTGGAGAACCTCGTGGGGCCGACCCGGCGGCTCAGCGCCGGCGGCCGGCGCGCCGTCGTGCGGCCGCGGTGTAGCCGAAGGCCACGAGGGCACCGGTGAGCAGTCCCCCGAGGTGCGCCTGCCAGGCGATGCCGGGGAAGAGGAAGCCGAAGACGATGTTGATCCCGATGAGCACGGCGATGGGCGTGATCGACTGCCCCAGGTGCCGCTGCAGGACGAAGAGGGCGCCGAAGAGCCCGAAGACGCCGCCCGAGGCGCCGACCACCAGGCTCAGCGGGTGCGAGAGCAGCAGGACGCCCACCGATCCCCCGAGGACGGAGAGCAGGAACAGCAGCAGGAACCGGGTGCGGCCCAGCGCGGGCTCCAGCATCCGCCCGAACAGGTACAGCATGTACATGTTCAGGAGCAGGTGGAACGGGCTGGACATCGAGTGCAGGAACCCGCTGGTGAGCATCCGCCACGGCTCGGAGGTGGTCATCACGGGGGCGTAGGCGAACATCTGGAGCAGGCTCACGCCCACGGCCTGGACCAGCCACTGCAGGGCGTAGACCACGGCGTTGGCGCCGATGAGCCACCACGTGACGAGCATCGGCGAGCCCTGCGGCGCCCGGCCGCCCAGACCGGTGCGCACGGCGGGGCGGCGGCGCGAGGCCTGCTGCACGCAGTCGACGCAGTGCACGCCCACCGCGGCCGTGCGCTGGCACTCCGGGCACACCGGGCGGCCGCACCGCTGGCAGGTGACGTAGCTGGGGCGGTCCGGGTGGCGCGGGCACACGGGGACCTCTCCCCCGGTGGACGCGCCGTACTGCGGTCGCTCGCCGCTCACTGGAACTCCTCGTGGGCCGGCCCGCGGGCCGGGATCGGTGGACAGGGACGACGCAGGCCCGCCCGGATCGCTCCGGACGGGCCTGCGCCGTGACCCCGGCGGCGCCGGGGTGGGGTCCTGCTGGGGCCTAGAGCTGCTCGACGTCGATCGAGGTGATCACGCAGTCCTCGACCGGGCGGTCCATGCCGCCGGTGCGGACGTCGTTCAGCTCGTCGACGACCTTCCGCGACGCGTCGTCGGCGACCTCGCCGAAGATGGTGTGCTTGCCCTGCAGCCAGGTGGTGGGGGCCGTGGTGATGAAGAACTGGGACCCGTTGGTGCCCCGGCCGTTGCGCTTGCCGGCGTTCGCCATGGCGAGCACGTAGGGCTCGTTGAAGGTGAGCTCGGGGTGGATCTCGTCGTCGAACTCGTAGCCCGGCCCGCCGATGCCCTGGCCCAGGGGGTCCCCGCCCTGGATCATGAAGTCCCGGATGATGCGGTGGAAGACCACGTCCTGGTACAGCGGACCGGTCTGCTTCTCACCGGTGCGCGGGTCGCTCCACTCCTGGGTGCCGTCCGAGAGGCCGATGAAGTTCTTGACGGTCTTCGGGGCGTGGTTGCCGAACAGGTTCACGACGATGTCACCGTGGTTCGTGTGGATCGTCGCCTTGGCAGTGGGGATGGCAGAAGTCATGGGGTCATTCTTGCACGCGGGCGGAGGCCGCTCCGTGACGTCCCGTGGCGTTCAGCGCACAGTGAAAAGCCCCGGCATCGCGCGGGAGGACCTCCATCGGGGTGGACTCTGCACGTATGCTGACCATGGATTGTCACGACCCGAGGAGGGATGGATTCATGAGCTTCACGAAGTCCAAGAGCGAGAAGAAGGCCGCCGCGGCGCAGAAGGCCGCGGAGAGCAAGGTGCTCGACGCCGGCAAGTGGGCGTCCAAGGAGATCGGCGAGCTGGCACCCCGGCTGCAGCACGGCGTCGAGGCGGGTGCCGCCGCGCTCGCCGGCGGTGTGGCGACCGCCGGACCGAAGGTCCAGGAGGGCCTCGGCCGGGCCCACGACCTCTCCGGCTCCGCGAAGCTGAAGGCGGCCGCCGTGACCGCACCGGTCGCCGCGAAGGCGTCCAAGGCCGCGGCCCCCGTCGCCGCGAAGGCCGCCGACCGCGCCGCCGAGAGCCGCGCCGCGATGCAGGCGAAGTACGCCGGTGCCGCCGCCCTGCTCGCGGGCAAGTTCGCGGACGCGGACACCCCGGAGCAGCTCGAGGCCATCGTGGCCAAGCTGACCGGTGACAAGAAGGCCGTGGCCAACGCGAAGAAGGCGGCCTCGAAGGTCGCCAAGGACTACGCCAAGCAGCAGAAGAAGGCCGAGAGCTCGCACAAGGGCCTGCTGGTGCTGGGACTGCTCGTCGCCGGTGGCGTCGCCGGTGTGGCCGCCTGGAAGGCGTCCCGCCCGGTGGAGGACCCCTGGAAGACCCCCGCGGCCACGTCCCCGCGCGTGACGGCCTCCCCGGTCGCCCAGCAGACCACCGTGGCCGCCGGCACCGGCGTGCAGGTCGACGACGTCAAGGACGCCACCACCCCGGCCGGCCAGTCCGGCGGTGTCTCGGAGGCGGCTTCCGAGGTCAAGGACAACGCCCAGTCCGTGGGCGAGGACGCCAAGGCCACGATCCACGAGGTCAAGGAGCAGATCCAGGGCAAGAAGGACGACCACGAGTCCTGAGCCCCCGCTCCCGCCGCAGAGGCCCCCGCTCCCGTCCAGGGAGCGGGGGCCTCTGCCGTGGAGCAGGAGGGGACGCGGCGCCGAGCGGTGCGGCGCGTGGCCGGCGGACGCACCCGGGCCGGACGACGAAGATCCCGACCGAGCGCGAGCTCGATCGGGATCTCAGGTGGTGGAGGCGAGGGGACTCGAACCCCTAACCCTCTGCTTGCAAAGCAGATGCGCTACCAATTGCGCCACGCCCCCGCAGTGCCGGACTACTCCACCTCGTCGGTGGCGTCCGCCCACGCGGTACGGTCGGCATCGGTCTCCCGCAGCTTGGAGAGCACCGCGACGGACGCTCCGACCAGGGCGAGAACCGCAGCCACTTTCCTGTTCACGCCTGCCTCCTGACATGCGAAAAAGGGAACCGTGGGCGTACCAGGAATTGAACCTGGGACCTCTTCGTTATCAGCGAAGCGCTCTAACCGTCTGAGCTATACGCCCTTCCGGCCCTTGCGGACCGAGAAGAAACGATACCGGAGTTGCCGATCCGTGCCAAATCCGGCCCGGACCGGCGTCCGGTGACCGTACCGTGCCGGGTCAGTCGTCCGTGAGGGTGAGACCGACCCCGCCCACCAGGGCCGCGGCGATGTTGTAGAGCAGCGCCGCGAGCACCGAGAGAGCGGTCAGGAGGATCACGTTGACCACCGAGACGATGGTCGCGAAGATCGCGATCTGCCCCAGGGACAGGAAGTCCTTCACGTTCAGCGCCCCGCCCGCGCCGCCCAGCATGCCGAGCAGCTCGTTGATGCCGTCGAACATCCCGGTGAGGTCCAGGACGATCCACAGCACCACGGAGGCGACCACGGTGATGATCCCGAGCGCCACCGAGAGCAGGAACGCGAGCTTGAGCACCGACCAGGTGTCCACCTTCGAGACCACGAGCCGCGCCCGGCGCACCCTCGGGCGCGGAGCGGGGCGGACCAGGCCCTTCGTGGAAGCGGCCGGCCGGCTGCTCTTGGCCGGGGCCGGGGCGGACTTCACCGGCCGGGGGGCGGTGCGGTCGGCCGTCCCGGACTTCGCGGACGTGGCCGGGCCCGGCTTCGCCGCGGCACCGGGCCGGGGCGCGGACGCGAGGGGGGCGCGTCCGGACTTGCCGGCGGCGTTGGAGCCGGAACTCGAGCTCATGCGTTACCTCCGTTGTTGTTCGCGTCCAACGCTACTTCATCGCCCGCCGTGTCCCCGGTTCCGGGGACGGAATCGAGCTCACCGGTGTCCTCGGCCTGCTGCACGTCGGCCGTCTCCATGGACTCGTCCTGCTGGACGTCGATCTCGGCCACGGCCTCGGCGTCGACCTCCTGCGCGATCTCGCGGTCGGCGTTGTGGGCCACGCCCGTGATCGAGTCGCCCGCGGACGGCTTGGCGAAGATCACGCCCATCGTGTCCCGGCCCTTGGCGGGGACCTCGGAGGCCCCGGTGCGCACGACCTTCCCGGACTCCATGACCACGAGGACCTCGTCCTCCTCGCCCACGATCAGCCCGCCGACCAGGCGGCCGCGCTGCTCCGCGAGCTTCGCCACCTTGATGCCGAGCCCGCCGCGGCCCTGCACCCGGTACTCCTCCACCTTGGTGCGCTTGGCGTAGCCGCCCTCGGTGACGACGAAGACGTAGGCGTCGTCGGTCACCACGTTGGCCGAGAGCAGCTCGTCGCCGCCGCGGAACTTCATGCCGGTGACCCCCGAGGTGGCCCGGCCCATGGGGCGCAGCACGTCGTCCGACGCGGTGAAGCGCAGGGACATCCCGTGGCGGGAGATGAGCAGCAGGTCGTCCGTCGCCGACGCCAGCTGCGCCGAGACCAATTCGTCGTCCTCGCGCAGGTTGATCGCGATCACGCCGGCCGAGCGGTTGGTGTCGTAGTCCAGCAGCCGGGTCTTCTTCACCAGCCCGTTGCGGGTGGCGAGCACGAGGTACGGGGCGTCGTCGTAGGAGCGCAGCTCCATGACCTGGGCGATCCGCTCCCCGGGCTGGAAGGCCATCAGGTTGGCCACGTGCTGGCCCTTGGCGTCCCGGCCGGCCTCGAGCAGCTCGTAGGCCTTGGTCCGGTAGACCCGGCCGAGGTTCGTGAAGAACAGGATCCAGTTGTGCGTGGTGGTCACGAAGAAGTGCTCGACGACGTCGTCCGCGCGCAGCTGCGCGCCCCGGACCCCCTTGCCGCCGCGGCGCTGGGACCGGTACTGGTCCGAGCGGGTGCGCTTGACGTATCCGCCGCGGGTGATGGTCACGACCATCTCCTCCTCGGGGATCAGGTCCTCCATCGACATGTCGCCGTCGTAGCCGTACTGGATCTCGGAGCGGCGGTCGTCGCCGTAGCGGCTCACGATCTCCTCGAGCTCGGTCGAGATGATGTCGCGCTGGCGCGCCTCGGAGGCGATGATCTCGGTGTACTCGGCGATCAGCCGCTCCAGCTCCGCGTGCCGGTCCTGGATCTTCTGCCGCTCGAGGGCGGCGAGCCGGCGCAGCTGCATGTTGAGGATGGCCTGTGCCTGGTCCTCGTCGATCTGCAGCAGCTCCATGAGCCCGGTGCGGGCGTCGTCGGCCGTCGGGGAGCGGCGGATGAGCGCGATGACCTCGTCGAGGGCGTCGAGGGCCTTGAGCAGGCCCCGCAGGATGTGGGCCTCCGCCTCGGCCTGGCGCAGCCGGTACCGGGTGCGCCGCACGATGACGTCCATCTGGTGGGTGACCCAGTGCCGGATGAAGGCGTCGAGGCTGAGGGTGCGGGGCACCCCGTCCACCAGGGCGAGCATGTTGGCGGAGAAGTTGTCCTGCAGCTGCGTGTGCTTGTAGAGGTTGTTGAGCACCACCTTGGCCACGGCGTCCCGCTTGAGCACGATCACCAGGCGCTGGCCGGTGCGCCCGGAGGTCTCGTCCCGGATGTCGGCGATGCCGGTGATCCGGCCGTCCTTGACGAGGTCCGCGATCTTCATCGCGAGGTTGTCCGGGTTCGCCTGGTAGGGCAGCTCCGTGACCACCAGGCACGTGCGGCCGTGGATCTCCTCGACGTTGACCACGGCCCGCATCGGGATCGAGCCGCGCCCGGTCCGGTAGGCCTCCTCGATGCCCTTGTGCCCGAGGATCTGCGCCCCGGTCGGGAAGTCCGGACCCTTGATCCGCTGCAGCAGCTCCTCGAGCAGGTCCTCGTTGGAGACGTCCGGGTTCCGCAGGTACCACTGCACGCCGTCTGCGACCTCGCGCAGGTTGTGCGGCGGGATGTTGGTGGCCATGCCCACCGCGATGCCGGAGGACCCGTTGACCAGCAGGTTCGGGAACCGGGACGGCAGCACCGACGGCTCCTGGTTCTTGCCGTCGTAGTTGTCCTGGAAGTCCACGGTCTCCTCGTGGATGTCCCGGACCATCTCCATGGCGATGGGCGCCATCTTGGTCTCGGTGTACCGCGGGGCCGCCGCGCCGTCGTTGCCCGGGGAGCCGAAATTGCCCTGGCCCAGCGCGAGCGGGTAGCGCATCACCCAGTGCTGGATCAGGCGCACCAGGGCGTCGTAGATCGCGGAGTCGCCGTGCGGGTGGTACTGGCCCATGACCTCGCCCACCACGCGGGCGCACTTGTTGAAGGAGCGGTCCGGGCGGTAGCCGCCGTCGTACATCGCGTAGAGGACCCGGCGGTGCACCGGCTTGAGCCCGTCCCGGACGTCCGGGAGGGCGCGGCCGACGATGACGGCCATGGCGTAGTCGAGGTAGGACCGCTGCATCTCGGTCTGCAGGTCCACCTGCTCCACGCGGTCGGTCAGCACGGGCGAGCTCTCGAGGTCGCCGCTGGGGCCGGCGTCCTCCGGGGTCTGTCCGTCCTGGATCTCGTCACTCATGCGGTCATTCCGTTCTGTCTGCTGGTTCTCGGTGTCCTGCCGGCGCCCCGGTCCCGGCCGTATATGCCGAGCCGGTCATATGTCGCGGATCAGATGTCGAGGAACCGGATGTCCTTGGCGTTCTGCTGGATGAACTCGCGGCGGGACTCGACGTCCTCGCCCATGAGCACGGAGAAGATCTGGTCCGCGGCCGCGGCGTCCTCCATGGTCACCTGGAGCAGCGTGCGGTGCTCGGGGTCCATCGTGGTGTCCCACAGCTCGGTGTAGTCCATCTCGCCGAGACCCTTGTAGCGCTGGATCCCGTTGTCCTTGGGGATGCGCTGGTTGTTGGCCAGGCCCCGGGCGAGGGCCTGGTCCCGCTCGGCGTCCGAGTAGACGTAGTCGTGCGGTGCGTTGGACCACTTGATCCGGTACAGGGGGGGCTGGGCCAGGTAGACGAAGCCGTGCTCGATGAGCGGGCGCATGAAGCGGAACAGCAGCGTCAGCAGCAGGGTGGTGATGTGCTGGCCGTCCACGTCCGCGTCGGCCATGAGCACGATCTTGTGGTAGCGCGCCTTCTCGATGTCGAAGTCGTCGCCGATGCCCGCGCCGAAGGCGGTGATCATGGACTGGACCTCGGCGTTGGACAGCGCCCGGTCCAGCCGCGCCCGCTCCACGTTGAGGATCTTCCCGCGCAGGGGCAGGATCGCCTGGTGCGCGGGGTCGCGGCCCTGCACCGCGGAGCCGCCCGCGGAGTCGCCCTCCACGATGTAGATCTCGGACAGGGACGGGTCCTTGGAGGAGCAGTCCTTGAGCTTGCCCGGCATCCCGCCGGACTCGAGCAGGCCCTTGCGGCGGGTGGTCTCGCGCGCCTTCCGGGCCGCGAGCCGCGCCTGCGAGGCGTTGATGGCCTTGCGGATGATCTCCCGCGCCGCGGCCGGGTTGCGCTCGAGCCAGTCGCCGAACCGGTCGTTGACCTCGCGCTGGACGAAGGCCTTCGCCTCGGAGTTGCCGAGCTTGGTCTTGGTCTGGCCCTCGAACTGGGGCTCGGCGAGCTTGATCGAGATGACCGCGGTCAGGCCCTCCCGCACGTCGTCGCCGGTGAGGTTCTCGTCCTTGTCCCGCAGCAGCTTGTTCTCCCGGGCGTACCGGTTCACCAGCGAGGTCATGGCCGAGCGGAAGCCCTCCTCGTGGGTGCCGCCCTCGTGGGTGTTGATCGTGTTCGCGTAGGTGTGCACCGACTCGGTGTAGGCGGTGGTCCACTGCATGGCGAGCTCGAGGGACATCTTCCGGTCGGTGTCCTCGGTCTCGATCGCGATGACGTCGTCGTGGACGAGATCGGCCTTCTTGGACGTGTTCAGGAAGGTGACGTAGTCGAGCAGGCCGTGGTCGTACTTGTAGACGACCCGGCGATGGCCGGAGTCGCTCTCGTCCTCGTGGTTGAGCCGGGGGACGTCCGTGCCGCCGTCGCGGCCCTCGACCGGCTCCCCGTCGGCGCCGGCCGCCGCGCGGCCCCCCGAGTGGTCGGAGGCGGAGCCGGCGATCTCCTCGCCGGACTCCTCGGCCACGCGCTCGTCCGTCAGGCTGATCCGGAGGCCCTTGTTGAGGAACGCCATCTGCTGGAAGCGCGCCCGCAGGGTCTCGAAGTCGAAGTCCACGGTCTCGAAGATCTCGGGGTCCGGGTAGAAGACCTGGGTCGTGCCGGTCTCCTCCGTCTCCTCGCCCCGGACCAGCTCTCCCTGCGGCCGGCCGCCCTCGGCGAAGACCATCCGCCAGACGTGGCCCTGGCGGCGCACCTGGGTCTCCACACGGCGGGACAGGGCGTTGACCACGGAGATGCCCACGCCGTGCAGACCGCCGGAGACGGCGTAGCCGCCGCCCCCGAACTTGCCGCCGGCGTGCAGGATCGTCATGACGACCTCGACGGTCGGCCGGCCCTCGGTCGGGTGGATGTCCACGGGGATGCCGCGGCCGTTGTCGACCACCCGCACCCCGCCGTCGGCCTGCAGCGTCACCTCGATGTGGTCGCAGTAGCCCGCCAGCGCCTCGTCGACCGAGTTGTCGACCACCTCGTACACGAGGTGGTGCAGCCCCCGCGGGCCGGTCGAGCCGATGTACATGCCGGGCCGCTTCCGGACGGCCTCGAGTCCCTCCAGGACGGTGATGTCACCGGCACCGTACTCGCGCTTCTGCGGATCCTCTGTTGCCACGGGTTCCTGGCTCCTCCTGTTGGGCGTTCCGGCCGCTCCGGACAGCACAAGAGAACGCCGATGAGACGCTCGACGACTCATCGGCTCGTGCAGGGTCGGAACGGTTCGACGACTCCGGACGTCCGCGCCGCGGGCGGGTGCCGTGATCGGCCGTGGGGGGCCCGGTCCGTCGATTCCTGTCTGCCACCGATTCTATCGGAAAACGACGGGCCAGGGGTGCCCGCAGATGCCCCTGAGCGGCCGGAAAAGGCCCTCAGGACGAATTTTCCTGCTCTCCACCACCCGCTGATCGTTCCCGGGGGGCCGCAGCGCGCCACGAGGCCGCTCAGCGCTCCGCGGCACCGGCCTCACCCGTAGGTGTCCCGAGGGCCCCGGCCCTGCACCGACCGGCGGCCGCGCTTCCAGCTCGGCGCCGCGGGGCCGAGGATCTCGATCCGGGTGACGATGCCCTCCCCCAGGTGCTCGTCGAACATGCGCAGCAGCTGCGGGACCATGAGCCGCAGATTGGCGGCGTAGGCGGTGGAGTCGCAGCGGACCCGCACCACCGTCTCGTCGAAGCTCTCCGGCCGGCAGTGCCCCGCGATCCCCGGGCCCACGAGCTCGTCCCAGCGGGAGAGCACCGACCCGACGGCGACCGGCGACTTCCAGCCCCGCCCCGACACGAGGCCGTCCAGCACCGAGCCCACGCCCCGGGGATCGCGGGCGGAGCGGCCCGCCCCGGAGTATCCGCCGAGCGCCCGGGGGTCCACGTCGTTGCCGCGGCGCCCCAGGCGTTCGGCGGGGGACGCGGTGGCCGACTCCATCGCCGCCCCGAAGTTCTTGAGGTTGCGCCGCGCGGCCGCGCCGTAGAGGCGGCCGTCCCCGCGCGCCTCGGCGGCGTGGCGCAACCGGGTCAGCAGCGCCGCGGGGGCGTCGATCTCGTCCTCGATCCGCACGACGTTCGCCTCCGGGTCCGGCGGGTCCGCCGGGAGGCCGTCCGGGGGATCGGGGAGCCGGTCCCCGCGCTCGGGCCCGCTCACGACGACGGAGCCTCCTCCGTCTCCGGGCCCGTCCCCGAGCCAGTTCCCGCGGGCGGGCGCTCGTCGTCGCGCACGGCCGTCCCGGGCCCCACCCGCACCACGTCGTGCGGGCCGGCGACGAGCTCGGCGGGCAGGTCCTCCTCGACCGCGGCGGTGACCAGGACCTGCTCCGCGGAGGCCACGATCGCGGCCAGGCGGCTCCGGCGCCGGGCGTCGAGCTCCGCGAACACGTCGTCGAGCAGCAGGATCGGCGCGGCGCCCTCGGCGGGGTCGTCCGCGAGGTGGACGTACCAGGAGCCCAGCCGGAGGGCGAGGGCGTAGGACCAGGTCTCCCCGTGCGAGGCGTAGCCGCGGGCGGGGGCCGAGCCCAGCAGCAGCTCGAGCTCGTCGCGGTGCGGGCCGATCAGGGTCAGGCCCCGTTCGAGCTCCCGCTGCTCGGCGTCCTCGCATGCCTCGAGGATCAGCCGGTGCAGGTCCGCCGGGGTGAAGTCGCGCAGCTGACCCACGTCCCCGCCGGCGCTCTCCGGCAGGACCGAGGACACGTAGCGCAGCGTGGTGGACTTCGTGCCGTCGGTGAGCTGGTCGTAGGCGGTGGCCACCTGCGGGGCCAGGGCGTCGATCAGCTGCAGGCGCGCGTGCAGGATCACGGCGCCGGTGCGGGCGAACTGGTCGTTCCACGCGGCCAGCGTCGAGCGGTGGGTCTCGGTGAAGCGGCCGCTGCGGCGGGCCGACTTCAGCAGCGCGTTGCGCTGCTTGAGCACCTTCTCGTAGTCGGCCATGGTGCCGGCGAGGACCGGGCGCATCGACCGGGCGAGGTCGTCCAGGAACCGGCGCCGGTGCGAGGGGTCGCCCTTCACCAGGGAGAGGTCCTCCGGGGAGAACAGGACCGTCCGCACGACGCCGAGCGCGTCCCGGGCACGGACGGGGGCGGCACGGTTGATGCGCACCCGGTTGGCGCGGCCGTCGTTGAGCTCGAGCTCGAGGACCGTCTGCTGGCCGCCGCGCCGCACACGCACCCGGACGATCGCCCGCTCGGCGCCGAAGCGGATCAGCGGCGCGTCCGAGGACACGCGGTGGGAGGAGAGCCCCGCGGTGTAGTCCAGGGCTTCGACGATGTTCGTCTTGCCCACGCCGTTGGGGCCCAGGAACACGGTGGTCCCGGGCCCCAGACGTATGTCCAGCAGGGCATACGTCCGGTAGTCCAGCAGGGAGAGGTGGTCGACGAACACGCCCGGGTCAGCAGCTTCCGCTTCGGCGCCGGCCGGTCACTGGCTCGGGAGCCGGACCGGCATCAGCAGGTACTTGTAGTCGTCCCGGTCCTCGCCCTCCGGCTCGGCCTGCGCGGAGAGCACCGCCGGCTTGGGCGGGGCGGTGAAGGAGAACCGCACGTAGTCCGAGGAGAAGGCGTGCAGGCCCTCGGACAGGTAGGTGGGGTTGAAGGCCACGGTGATGTCCTCCCCGGTCAGGTGGGCGTCCAGGACCTCCGAGGCCTGGGCGTCCTCGCCGGTCCCGGCGTCCAGGGCCACCTGGCCCTGGGTGAAGGCCAGGCGGACGGGCGTGTTGCGCTCTGCCACGAGCGAGACGCGCCGGACCGCCTCCACGAGCTCGGTGGTGCGCACCGCAGCCGTGATCGGGGTGTGCTCGGGGAACAGCGAGCGGATCTTGGGGTACTCGCCGTCGATGAGCAGGCTCGTGGTCCGGCGCCCGCCGGACTCGAAGCCCACGAGCTCGGCGGAGTCGGACAGCGCGATGTTGATGTCCCCGGCCGGGCCGAGGGTCTTGGCGATGTCGTTGAGCGTACGGGCCTTGATCAGCGCGGCCGTGGAGATCTCGTGGGAGGACGGCCGCCAGGTCAGCTCCCGCATGGCGAGCCGGTACCGGTCGGTGGCCAGGAGGGTCATCTTCTCGCCCTCGATCTCCACGCGCACGCCGGTGAGGATCGGCAGGGTGTCGTCCTTGCTGGCCGCGATGTTGACCTGGGAGACGGCGAGGGCGAACTCGTCGCCGGCGACCACGCCGGAGACGTCCGGCAGGGCCGGCAGCTCGGGGTAGTCGCCCACGGGCATCGCGGCGAGGTTGAACCGGGAGGACCGGCAGGTCAGCGTGACCTTGCCCTCGTCGGCCTGGACCTCGACCGGTGCCGACGGCAGCGAACGGCAGATGTCCGCCAGGAGGCGTCCGGAGACGAGCGTGGTGCCCTCCTCCTGCACGTCGGCGCTGATCGACAGCCGCGCGGAGATCTCGTAGTCGAAGCTGGCGATGGACAGCGATCCGCCCTCCGCCCGGATGAGCAGACCGGACAGCACGGGGACCGGGGGCCGAGGAGAGAGGGACCGGGCGGTCCAGGTCACGGCCTCGGCGAGAACATCGCGTTCGACGGAGAACTTCACGAGAGGTTGCTGCCTTTCAGTCTGAGCAGGGGCGGCGGAGCCCGCGCCCGGAGGACGGCGTCCGCCGCGCCGCGAGGTGCGGCCGATCGGGTCTTCGCCCCCTGCATCGTATCCGTCCGTTTCGGCGGACGGCCATTCGGCCGGCCGTGGCGGACTTCTTGTGGTTCGCCGGTGCCGGAGGCCTCACCGGGGGCCGGGAGTCCAGGATTCTTGTTGTTTGGCCGGAGATCTCTTTAAGGACGGGAGTGTTAATAACCGCTGTGGAATCTGTGGATAACTGCCTCTTGGCCAGATGCCGGGCGGCAGGGCCCTGTTGAGTTCCTGTGATTCGCGGTCCACCGAAAGCTGTTTCCCCGGTGGACAGGATCCGCGCGGTTCCGCGGGTTCCACAGCCCGAGCCGCAGTTGTGCCGAGGTTCTCCACCGCAGCCCGGCGGTATTCCACAATTTTATCCACAGGTGTGGGTTCTGTCCTGTGCACAGCCGCTCCACAAGGGGCCGTTTCCTGTGCAGAAGCGGGTCGGCCGGCCCGGAACGGCGCGGCGGCGGCCTGTGGACGAATGACAAGAAAACGGGCCCGCCGGTGTCCCGGCGGGCCCGTCGGCGACGGGTTCGCGGCGGTCAGCCCTCGCGCTGCTGCTGCTTGATGCGGTTCGTCAGTTCGGTGACCTGGTTGAAGATCTGCCGGCGCTCGGCCATCAGGGTGCGGATCTTGCGGTCCGCGTGCATCACCGTGGTGTGGTCGCGCCCGCCCAGCTCCTGGCCGATCTTCGGCAGGGACATGTCGGTGAGCTCGCGCAGCAGGTACATCGCGATCTGCCGCGCCGTGACCAGGGTGCGGGTGCGGGACTTGCTCTTGAGCTCCTCGAGGGTGATGTCGAAGTACACCGCGGTCTGGGCCAGGATCGAGGCCGCGGTGATCTCCTGCGCGCCGTCGTCGGTGATGAGGTCCTTGAGCACCAGCTCGGCCAGGGGCAGGTCCACGGCCTGCTTGTTCAGCGAGGCGAAGGCGGTCACGCGGATCAGGGCGCCCTCGAGCTCGCGGATGTTGGTGGAGATGTGGGAGGCGATGTACTCCAGCACGTCGTCGGGGGCGTCCATGCCCTCGCTGGTGGCCTTCTTGCGGAGGATGGCGATGCGGGTCTCCAGCTCCGGGGGCTGCACGTCCGTGATCAGGCCCCACTCGAACCGGGAGCGCATGCGCTCGGCGAAGCCGGTGAGCTGCTTGGGCGGCATGTCCGAGGTGATCACGATCTGCTTCTCGTGGTTGTGCAGCGCGTTGAAGGTGTGGAAGAACTCCTCCTGCGTGTGCTCCTTGCCCGCCAGGAACTGGATGTCGTCGATCAGCAGCATGTCCACGTTGCGGTAGATCTCCTTGAAGGAGGAGCCCTCGTCGTCGCGGATCGAGTTGATGAAGTCGTTGGTGAACTCCTCCGAGTTCACGTAGCGCACGCGCACCTGCGGGTACAGCCGCTTGGCGTAGTGGCCGATGGCGTGCAGCAGATGGGTCTTGCCCAGGCCGGACTCCCCGTAGATGAACAGCGGGTTGTACGCCTTCGCGGGGGTCTCTGCGACCGCGAACGCCGCGGCGTGGGCGAACCGGTTGGACTGCCCGATCACGAAGGAGTCGAAGACGTACTTCGGGTTCAGCCGCGCCGAGCTGTCCCACTCCCCCACCACGGCGGGGGCGGTGCCGGTGTCCTGCACGGGGCGGCGGGGCGGGGCGGCCTGCGGGTCGCGCGGCGGGGGCAGGGTGCGGCCGCCGCCGGCCGGCTCCGGGCGCGCCGCGGCGAGGTCCAGCACGCGCTGATCGATCTCCATGGCGTCGGCGGTGTCCCCGGCATCGGTCCGGGTGGGCCCGTCGGTGCGGTTGCGCTCGGCCTCCAGCTCACTGATCGGCGGCAGCGCGGCCGTCTGCGGTCCCGGCTCCGGGGCGGGAGCGGCCTCGAGGTCGGCGTCGACGACGAACGCCACGAGCGTCTCCGGGCTGAAGGCGCGTCCCACGGAGGAGCGCAGGACCGAGGCCATCTGGTTCTGGAAGAACTCCCGGGTCAGCTCGTTGGGGACCGCGACGAGCAGCGTGGTGCCGATGAGCCCCTGCGGCTGGGCCAGGGAGATGAACCCCCGGTACCGGCCGGTGGTCATGGGGTCCTCGTACATGTACTGCACGCATTCGGCCCACTGCGCGCTGAGCGCCTGATTGTCCTGCGTGCCCACGCGTACTCCTGCTGTCGTCGGGTTGTCATCGGGATGTCGTCGGGATGACGAGGTGGTTGACGGGTCGTCCCGGCCCTGCTGCGGTGGCCTTTTCCACAGAGTTGTTCACAACGGTGGAAAAGCTGTTCGGGGGCCGACCGGGAGTGCCAGCCTAGAACATGCTCCGAAACTGTTCATAGCTGATCCGCTGGGCTCCCGGGAACTACAGACGTGTAGTTCGGCCCCCGATCCGCGCCGTTCCGCGGCCGGTGGCGCACGGGTTTTCCACAGGATGTGAGCAAGATCCGTGCACAGCTGTGGGTAGGATGTGCACTGCACAGCGCCGCCCGGCCCCGGAGGCCGCACCGGCGCCCGTCCGTCCCCTGCTCCCCCTGCGCCGCACGCCCGGTGCCGCCCGGAGGAGCCGGCGCCCAGGGGCGTCGTCGGCCGCTGATTTGACCGTCCCCGGCCCGTTGTCTAGGGTGAGGTAGTCTCTTGTGTCCCCTGTCATGCCTTTCCGCATGCTCGGACGCATCCACCAGCACTGCTGCGCCCGCCCCTTCGCCGTACCGACCCGGTGCGCCGAGGACCACGCGGCGCACACCCCGACGCCTTTGGAGTAACCAGTGAGCAAGCGGACTTTTCAGCCGAATAACCGCCGTCGCGCCAAGAAGCACGGCTTCCGCGCCCGGATGCGCACCCGTGCCGGCCGCGCCATCCTCGCCGCCCGCCGCAGCAAGGGCCGCACCGAACTCTCGGCCTGAGCCGTCCCATGTCGGCACCGGCGTCCCGGACGACCACCCCTTCCCGGGTGGCAGGATCCGTGCCGGGACCGCCGGAGCACCGGGCCCGTCAGGAGCCGGACCGTGCTGCCTGAGCAGCACCGGATCCGGACCTCGGCCCAGTTCTCGGCCACCACGCGTTCCGGCGCCCGCAACGGGCGCCGGAACGTCGTCGTATATGTGCGCCCCACCGCCGAGGACCGCCCGGCGCGCTTCGGCTTCGTCGTCTCGAAGGCGGTGGGCAACGCCGTCCGGCGCAACAAGGTGAAGCGGCGCCTGCGGGAACTCGCCCAGACCACGGTCAGGCAGGTCCCGTACGGTTGTGATGTGGTCGTCCGAGCGCTCCCGCCCGCCTCCGCCGCGGACTGGGCGGAGCTGGCCGCCGACTACGCAAAGGCCTGGCGGACGGCGTCCGCGCGCGCGGGCGTCCCCCGCGCCGCGGCCGGGACGCCTCCGGCAGAAGACCACCGACCCGGACGGGAGGAGCCAGCGTCATGAGCCAGCACGCCCATGGGCACGAGGACCTCCTCACCGCGGCTCCCCACGAGTACGTCCGCCCGGCGTCGGCGTGGCAGGCTCTCTGGTTCCTGCCGCAGAACGCGCTCATCGCGGGCCTGAAGCTCTACCGGACCATCGTCTCCCCCCTGTACGGGGACGTCTGCCGGTACTTCCCCTCCTGCTCGGCCTACGCCCTCGAGTCCGTCGCGGTGCACGGCGCCGTGCGCGGCCTCGGGCTCAGCGTCCGCAGGCTCCTGCGCTGCCACCCCTGGGCGGCCGGTGGGATCGACAGGGTCCCGGACGGCGGTCGGAGCTTTCCCGACTTCGCGTCCCTGCCCAAGATCGTCCTGCTGAACCACCCCACCCTTGCCGAGCGCCACCAGCACCACCCCGCCGGAGGCACCGGCCCCGCGGCCCAAGGAGAGCCCTCCCCATGAATCTGTTCGAACTGATCCTCTTCCCCTTCAGGTGGGTCGTCTCCGCCGTGCTGTGGGTCTTCCACGAGCTGCTGACGGCCGTCGGGATGGATCCCGCCGCGGGCATCACCTGGGTGCTGTGCATCGTAGGTCTCACCCTGGTCATGCGCACGCTGACCATCCCGCTGTTCCTCAAGCAGATCAAGTCCATGCGCGGCATGCAGGAGCTGCAGCCCGAGATGGCCAAGCTGCAGGCCAAGTACAAGGGCAAGAAGGACCAGCTCTCCCGTCAGGCCATGGCCCAGGAGCAGATGGAGCTCTACAAGCAGCACGGCTCCAACCCGTTCTCCGCGTGCCTGCCCATCCTGGTGCAGATGCCGATCTTCTTCGGCCTGTTCCAGGTCCTCAACGGAGTGCCCACGTCGGCTGCGGCCGGCGAGGGCGTGCACGTGCTCAATGCCGCCACCGTGCAGTCCTTCAACGAGGCCACCTTCTTCGGCGCCCCGCTCTTCTCCACCCTGCTCAACCCGGGCGACGGCAACCACGTCGCCACCGTCGTCCTGGCCGTCGTGATGATCATCGCGATGTCCGCCTCGCAGTTCTTCACCCAGAAGCAGCTGACGGCCAAGAACATGAGCGAGACCGCCAAGGCCTCCCCCATGTACCGCCAGCAGCAGATGATGCTCTACCTGTTCCCGCTCGTCTTCGCGATCGGCGGCATCAACTTCCCCATCGGCGTGCTCATCTACTGGACCGTCTCCAACGTGTGGTCCATGGGCCAGCAGTGGTGGGTCATCCGCAACAACCCGACCCCCGGCTCCCAGGCCGAGCAGGAGCTCAACGAGCGCCGCGCCGCCAAGGGACTCCCCCCGTTCGCCAAGACCCGTGAGGAGCACGAGGCGGAGGTCGAGGAGCAGCGTGCCCGCGCGGCCGCGGGACAGCGTCAGCAGCCGGTCGGCAAGAAGCGGCAGCGGCAGCAGGCGAAGAAGAAACAGGCGGGATGACCGCTGCGGGCCACCCCCGCGACTTCCTCCCCGCACGGGGCCGGGATTCCCGGCCCCGTGCTTCCACGGCCACAGGAGACGACATGAGCGACATCCGGCAGACCACCCAGGACGCCGACGAGGCGCAGCCGACCCCCCACCCCGTCGAGGGCGACGCGCCGGCGGACCCCGCCGCGCAGACCGGCCAGGACCAGGACCCGGCAACGGATCCCACGCTCGATCCCCTCGAGGAGGAGGGCGAGGTCGCGGCCGACTACCTCGAGGAGCTCCTGGACACGGCGGACCTCGACGGGGACATCGACATCGAGGTCCGCGACGGCCGCACGTACCTGTCCGTCGTCGCGGAGGGCGACGACGACGAGAGCCTGTCCGTGCTCGTCGGCGAGGACGGGGAGGTCCTCGAGGCGCTGCAGGAGCTCGTGCGGCTCTCCGTCCTGTCCACGACCGGACGCCGCTCGCGGCTCGTGCTCGACATCGGGGGCTACCGCCTGCGCCGGTCCACCGCGCTGCAGGAGATGGCCCTCGCCGCCGTGCGGGAGGCCCAGGAGACCGGGGAGCGGGTGCACCTCGAACCCCTGTCCGCCTACGAGCGCAAGATCGTGCACGACGTGGTCGCGGAGCAGGGCCTGGTCAGCGAGTCCGAGGGCGAGGGGGCGGGACGGCACATCGTGGTCTCCGCCGAGCAGGCCTGATGGCCGGCGACCCCCGCCCCGCCCCCGCCGCGCAGGAGCCCCCGCTGCCGGACCCCCAGGAGCGTCTGGCCGCCGAGCGGCTGTTCGGGGACCGGCTGGCACTCGCGGAGCGTTACGTCGCGCACCTGGCATCCTCCGGAATCGTGCGCGGGCTCATCGGTCCCCGCGAGGTGCCGCGGCTCTGGAGCCGCCACGTGCTCAACTGCGCCGTGGTGGAGGAGCTCCTCCCCCAGGACGCGAGGGTGGCCGACGTCGGCTCCGGAGCGGGTCTGCCGGGGCTGTGCCTGGCGCTGGCCCGGCCCGATCTGCGGCTCACGCTGATCGAACCGCTGGAGCGCCGGGTGCAGTGGCTCGACGAGGTCGTGGCGGACCTGGGACTGACCAACGTCCGGGTGCTCCGCGCCCGGGCCGAACAGGCCAAGGACGAGGTGGGTGACGTGGACGTCGTCACGGCCCGTGCGGTCTCCGCGCTCGTGGGCCTGCTCGACATCACGCTGCCGCTGCTGCGCGGCACGGGCGAGCTCCTGGCGCTCAAGGGACGCTCCGCCGCCCAGGAGATCGACAAGGCGCAGAAGAAGCTGGCCCGCCACGGCGCCCGCTCCACCGAGGTCCTCACCGTGGGCGACGCCCTTCTCGCCGAGCCGACCACGGTGGTCCGTGTGCGGCTGTGAGCGCTCCGGCCGTCGGCGACGTGCGACGCCGGTAGGCTGGGGGTCGTGTGCCGTGGGCGTGGCGCCGTGGCCGTCCTCTCGGGGTGGTCCTCGCTCCCCCGCCCGGCGGCCGGACCCGGACGCCTCCCGCAGGGAGGATGCGCCCGGAGGGAACCACATCCAGACGAACCGGGAAGGTG
This sequence comes from Kocuria sp. SM24M-10, assembly GCF_001027955.1. Lineage (NCBI taxonomy): Bacteria > Bacillati > Actinomycetota > Actinomycetes > Micrococcales > Micrococcaceae > Kocuria > Kocuria sp. SM24M-10. The sequence goes on from NZ_LDNX01000162.1 coordinate 62,609, forward strand.
CGCGGTCAGATGCCGATCGACGACGGTGAGCAAAGCCCGGTGGGCTTCGGCGAGGAGTTCCCACCGGATCCGATTGATCAACCGCTCAAGGTTGTACCCGACCGCGGCACCCGTGTTTCACGTGAAACCGACGGACAGCTGTCCAAGATGACGACGATGGCGGACGACACACCGCTGGGGAGGACGCTCGTGGAAGAGACCAGGCGACGCGCCAGGCTGAAGAAGGTCCAGCTGGAGAAGCCCGCCGCGACGCGGGTCTTCACCATCAGCAACCAGAAGGGTGGCGTGGGCAAGACGAGCACCTCGGTGAACCTCGCCGTCGCGCTGGCGCGACAGGGCCAGAACGTCCTGGTGATCGACAACGACCCGCAGGGCAACGCCTCGACCGCCCTCGGTGTGGAGCACAGCTCCGAGGTGGACAGCACCTACGACGTCCTCATCGACGAGATGCCGATCGCCGACGTGGTGAAGACCTCCGTCGAGGCCGAGAACCTGTGGGTGGTGCCCGCGACCATCGACCTCGCCGGGGCGGAGATCGAGCTGGTGTCCATGGTGGCCCGTGAGCACCGCCTGCGCCGGGCGCTTGAGGCCTACGCCAGGCAGCGGGAGACGGACGGTCTGGAGCGGCTCGACTACGTCTTCATCGACTGCCCGCCCAGCCTGGGTCTGCTGACCCTCAACGCGTTCGTCGCGGCCACCGAGGTGCTCATCCCCATCCAGTGCGAGTACTACGCGCTGGAGGGACTGAGCCAGCTGCTGAAGAACATCGAGATGATCCAGAAGCACCTCAACCCGGAGCTCAAGGTGTCGACCATCCTGCTCACGATGTACGACGGCCGGACCAACCTGGCGTCCCAGGTGGCCGAGGAAGTGCGGACCCATTTCCCCGCCGAGGTCCTGGAGACCATGATTCCTCGCTCGGTGCGCATCTCCGAGGCGCCGAGCTACCAGCAGAGCGTCATCAGCTACGACCCCAGCTCGACCGGTGCCCTGTCCTATCTCGAGGCCGCCGCCGAGATCGCCCAGCGCACCGGCCGCTGACCGGTTCCACTTCCCAGAGCGCCCGCCTCCCCCGGAGGCGGGCGCTCTGCTGTGCGTGCACCGCGAGCCCGGAGGACCCGGCCCGAGGATTTCCGATGTTTCACGTGAAACGTCCACTGCGCGGGTTCGCTCCGCCCACTGTTGACCGCATTACGTGTGGTGGCCGACGCGGCAGGGCCTATGGTGCTCGCCGTAAGACCACGTCCTGTCGCGGAGCATGACAGCGGGCCGCCCCGCGGTCCTCCGGCCATCGTCGCCGGCGCGGCCGGGGCGTGGAGCGACCGGGCGGGGACGTGGCTCCGCTAGAATTGACCGGATTGCCGCACGAGGAGAGGAACACCGTGAGCGAACGACGACGTGGTCTGGGTCGGGGACTGGGAGCGCTCATTCCGAGCGCGCCGGCCGCAGAGGCACCGACGGAAGCGTCGGCGACGCCGGTCGGTGCCACAGCGGCCGGGGAGGCCGAGGGGCAGTCGTCTCCTCCCCCGGCTCCTGGCACCGGCATCGCAGACGTTTCACGTGAAACGCCGGCCGTCTCGTCCTCGGAGGATGCCCGGACCAGCGGGTCTGGGGGCCGGAGTGAGAGCGCGGTCAAGTCCGCGCCGAAGCGGTCGCGCGCTGCAGCGGGCTCGCCGGCGTCCCGATCCGCGGTCACCTCCGCATCCGCCTCCGCGCAGTCCCCCGAGCCGCCACTGGCCGTCCCCGACCGGAGCGATGAGCAGGGCACCACGGAACGAGGCCCCGCTGACACGCTGTTCGCCGACGAGGCCGTGGCGCCGGAGTCCGGGTCCGACGCGAGTGAGTCGGGGGGAACCCGTACCGAGGGGAGCTCCGCGCCGACCGGCCGCACCGCAGCCGGGCCCCGCAGCCGGTCCGTGAGCCCGGCGGCGCGTCAGAAGGCCATGAAGGCCCGCATGGACATGGGCGAGGCGCTGCGCAACACGACCCTGGTCAGCCGACCGTCCGACATGTTCTTCCTGCCCTCGAGCGCTCCGGACACGCCGGCGAACCCCGAGGCGCCGAGCTCGGCAGCCCAGGACAAGACGGCCGCCGGCAGCGGGACCGTCGCGGAAAACGGCAGGACCGGCACGCCCGAGGACGGATCGCCGACCTGGTCCGAGGACACCAGGGCCCCTGCAGATGACGTTTCACGTGAAACGGAGCCGCGGACACCGGAGCGTCCTGACGCCCAGGAGTCGCCGCAGCCGGCACGGCGTGCGCCGGACGGACAGGCGGTGAGTGGTGACATGGACGGCAACGCGGATGTTTCACGTGGAACGGAGGAGTTGGTTCCAGAGCTGACCGCCGTCCCCGGCGCCACGTTCGCGGAGATCGCGGTCGACGCCATCCACCCGAACCGGAAGCAGCCGCGGCAGGTCTTCGACGAGGAGGAACTCGCCGAGCTGGCGTACTCCATCGGCGAGCTCGGCGTGCTGCAGCCGATCGTGGTTCGCCCCAGCCGGGAGGACGGCGACACGTCCTACGAGCTGGTGATGGGAGAGCGGCGCTGGCGGGCGACCCAGCGCGCCGGCCTCGGCACCATCCCGGCCATCGTCCGGGAGACCTCCGACGACGACCTGCTCCGTGACGCCCTGCTGGAGAACCTGCACCGCAGCCAGCTGAATCCCCTGGAGGAGGCCGCCGCGTACCAGCAGCTCATGGAGGAGTTCAACACGACGCAGGAGGAGCTCTCGCGCCGCATCGGGCGGTCCCGTCCGCAGATCAGCAACACGATCCGCCTGCTGCGGCTGCCGCCGCTCGTGCAGCGCCGGGTCGCGGCCGGTGTCCTCGCGTCCGGTCACGCCCGCGCCCTCCTGTCCCTGGCCGACCCCGCGGAGATGGAGCGGCTCGCGCAGCGCATCGTCGCCGAAGGGCTCTCCGTCCGGGCCACCGAGGAGGCCGTGTCGCTGAGCGAGGGGATCGAGCGGAAGACGCCGCGCGCGGCGGCGCCGGCCGGCCGGCACAAGGAGCGGCTGGACTACATCGCGGAGGCCTTCACCGATCGGCTGGACACCAGCGTCAAGATCGCGCTCGGGGCCCGGAAGGGCAAGATGACCATCGAGTTCGCCTCGGTGGAGGACCTGAACCGGATCATCGAGGTCCTGGACCCGGGGATCGAGCGTTCCTGACGGGAACGGAGACGACGGAGCCCCGGTGTTTCACGTGAAACACCGGGGCTCCGCGCTGTGCGGGACGGCCTCAGCGGCCGTTGAACTCCGCGACGTCGTCCAGGCGCATGGTGCCCGTGGGCACGTCGTCCTCCGCGAGCAGGAACATCCGCTGCAGGCCGAACACGACGGCTTCCGCCAGGTGGCTGCGGTGCTCGGGATCCGCGAGGGCCGCGCGGTCCGTAGCGCTGGAGAGATAACCGAGGTCCAGCCAGACCGTCGGGGCGTCATGGGTGCGCAGCAGCTCCCACTGCCGGGCGTGGCTGCCGAGATCGAGGGCGCCGGTGCGGGCCACCATCTCCTTGAGCACGAGACCGGCGGCACGCTCACCGATGGGGGAGTAGACCTCCGAGTGGTCCTGCTCGCCCCAGTAGTACGAGGCGAGACCCGTGGCGGCGGGGGAGTCGTTCCAGTCGCAGTGCAGTGACACGACGACCGAGTCCGGATGGCCGCCGATGGCGTCGTGCACGGAGGGCACGCACCGGACGTCGTCGCCGCGACGGTCCCTGAGGGTGCGGTCCGGTGCGACGATCGCCGGCTCGGCGCCGATCTCCCGCAGCAGACCGAAGGCCAGGACGGCGACGTCGGTGGTGACCTCGTCCGCGCGCTCGGCGAAGTCCGGGGCGGCCGAGGCCGGTGGCTGCTGTCCCGCGGCGCGCGACGGCACGAGGACCACGGAACGTCCACGGAGCGCAGAGGTGGCGCGCTCGAGCCGGTGGTAGTCCCGCAGCGAGAATGCCTTCGAGGAGGTGATGTTTTTGTTGATCCGGGCGAGGGCGGCGATGGTCTCACGGTCCACCACGCCCGTGGCAGCCACGCCGAGGCTCTGCTGCAGCTCCAGCACGGCATGGTGCGTGCCCCGGGTGAAGATCCCGTTGAGGTGCCCGTAGTAGAAACCCAACCGAGAAAGGTTGTGCTGTAGCCCCGCGACGTCGTCGCCGCGCAACGGGCGGTCCTCGTCGAGATAGAGGGAGCGGTCGCCCAGCGCGTACTGGGCCTCGTTGAGGCCGCGGTCGGTCTCGGGGCCCACCAGGCCGTCGACGATGAGACCGCGCTCCTGCTGGAAGGCCCGCACGGCGGCGTCGACGTGGTCGTCGAAGTAGGAGGGGTCGTTCACGTCCTGCGGCGCGAGGTAGGCCACGGTGACGCCCGCCCGGAGCAGACGCTCCCGGAGGCCCACCACACGCCGGTTCGTCATGCTCCGGCGCAGCATCGGTTCGGTGTCGTCGAGTTTCACAGGTGTCCCACGGGTCGTCGGGTCGGCGTCAGTGCCAGTACAACGGCTCATCCGTCCCCTCCCGCTCGGGGGAGAGGACGGATGAGCGCGGTGCGGCCGGGATGTCGGTACGGCCGATCAGTTCCCGGGGGTCAGGTAATCGGCGAACTCCTTCTCGAGGGCGCTCTTCGGCTTGGCGCCGATGGCCTTCCTGACGACCTCGCCGCCCGAGAAGAGGTAGATCGCGGGGATCGAGGTGATGCCGTACTGGGACGCCACGGCAGGGTTCTCGTCGACGTTGAGCTTGACGACCTCGATCGCCTCGGCGTGCTCGGCGGCGATCGCGTCCAGGACGGGGCCGACCATGCGGCACGGGCCGCACCACTCGGCCCAGAAGTCGACGATGACGGGCTTCTCCGACTCCAGGACCTCGGTCTTGAAGTCGGCGTCGGTGACGTTCTTGGCGGCGCTCATGTTTCTCCTTGTCCGGGCGCCGGCACGCTCGGGGCGTGCTCGGCGCTCTGGGTGGAACTCGTGAAGGGCGGAACTGGTTCGATTATGGACCATGCCGGCCGGGGCGGCCGGAGCCGCCCGGCCCGGCTGCAGGGCCGGGGACGCTCAGCTGTGCAGCACCGAGCGGTCGTGCAGGGCGGCGAGATAGTGTTCGGCGTCGACCGCGGCCACGCACCCGGAGCCGGCGGCGGTGATCGCCTGGCGGTACGTCGCGTCCACGACGTCGCCCGCGGCGAAGACTCCGGCGAGGCTCGTGGTGGAGCTGCGCCCGTCCACCTGGATGGTGCCGTCGACGGTGAGCTCGAGCTGGTCGGCGACCAGCGCGGTGCGCGGGTCGGAGCCGATCGCGACGAACAGTCCCGTCACGGGCAGCTCCGAGGTCTCCCGGGACTCGGTGTCCTGCACGGTGACGGAGCGGACCTTCTCCTCCCCGTTGATGGCCACGACCTCGGCGTTCCACAGCACCTCGATCTTCGGGTCCTCGAAGGCGCGCTGCTGCATGATCTCGGAGGCGCGGAAGCTGTCCCGCCGGTGGATGATGGTCACCTTCGAGGCGAAGCGGGAGAGGAAGGTCGCCTCCTCGAGGGCGGAGTCCCCGCCGCCGACGACCGCGATGTGCTGCTCCTTGAAGAAGAAGCCGTCGCAGGTGGCGCACCAGCTCACACCGTGGCCGGAGAGTCGCTTCTCGTCCGGCAGACCGAGCTCCCGGTACGCGGAGCCGGTCGCGATGATCACGGCGTGCGCGCGGTGCACCGAGCCGTCCTCGAGGGTCACGGTCTTGACCTCGCCCTCGAGCTCCAGGGCCACGACGTCCTCGTAGCGGATGTCGGCGCCGAAGCGCTCGGCCTGCTGCTGCATGTTGGACATCAGTTCCGGGCCCTGGATGCCGTCGATGAAACCGGGGTAGTTCTCGACCTCGGTGGTGTTCATGAGCTCGCCGCCGGCGGTCACGGAGCCCGCGAACACGATGGGCTGGAGGTTGGCGCGTGCGGCGTAGATCGCGGCGGTGTACCCGGCGGGGCCGGAACCGACGACGATCACCTCGTGGACGACCTCGTCCTCGGGGGCGGACGTCGGCTCGCCGCCGCGCGGGGTGAGATCAAGGGCGTTGATCACGGGACCGAAGTCGGGGCTCACTGTTCTGCTGACCTTCCGTACAGGGAGCGGCCGGACGGGTCCGGCCGCGGGGACCACTGGCACAACGGGGGGCGCACGGCGGATATTCCGGTGCCGTGCCCCCCGGCCGCGGCCGCCGGGGGAGCGGGGTGTCAGTCCAGCTGGATCTCGCCGACCCGCAGGCCGTAGGTGAACCCGGCGATGGGGTTGGTCAGCTGCGGCAGCTGGGTCCAGTTGACGATCACGTACTGGTGGCTCTCCTCCCGGGCCCCGGCGGCCAGCGGGACCGTGATCTCCGGGCCGGTGAAGGAGCCGGAGCCCACCTGCTGGGCGCCGTCCAGGGTCGGGGCGTCGTTGACGTAGACGTCGAACATGCCGCCGGACCCGGAGGACTGGCTGAGCCGCAGGCTCTCCACCGGTGCGGGCTCCTCGAGCTCGACGGCCAGGCCCACGCTGGGCGCCTGGTTGCCGAAGTTCTGGTCGGAGAAGCCGTAGCTGATCCAGTAGGTCGAGGGATTGCCGTCCACGGTCTGGCTCAGCTGGGCGTCCTGATCGACCATGAAGTCCGCGTTGCCGGGCACGATCCGGGTCACGGCCGCGGGCTGCGGGTCCGCCTCCGGGGCCTCCGGCTCGGCCTCCGCGCTCGGCTGGGCCTGTTCCGCCCCCTCGTTTCCCCCGGCAGGGGCGCTGGCGGCCGGATCCGGGGCGGTCGCCCCGCCGAAGAGCCCGCCCAGGCGGTCGAAGCTGAACACCACGGCCCCGATCAGCAGTGCGAGCAGCACCACCACCAGCAGGAGGAGGCCCTTGCCGCCCTTCTGGGTGCGCGGAGCGGTGTCCTTGCCGCGCGGCGGCGGGCCGCCGGCCGTCTCCGGCTCGCGGTGGGGGGCCTCCTGGTGCTCGTCGTAGTAGCTGTCGTAGCGGTTGTCGCCGTCGTAGCCGGGATCGATGTCGGTGCCGGCGGTGCGGCCGGCCACGGCGGCGGTGCCGCTCGCGGCCGCCCGGTCGAAGAGCGTGGAGCGGGTCGAGGTGGCGCTGACCCGCACCGGCCGGCCGAGGCGGGTGCGCACCGAGGGCGCGGGCGCGGCGTCGTCGTACGAGTCGTCGTCCCGCCACCGGGTGACCTTGGGCTCGGGGGCCGCGGCGCCGAGGTCGTCGGAGGGCTCGGTGGCGACCACCGGGGTCGGGCTGGTGGGGTCCGGCTCGTCGTAGACGTACGAGGCGCTGCCGGTGCCGCGCGGTGCGCCGAAGATGTCGTCGCTGAGGGACTCGTCCTCGATCTCGTCGGGCTCCACGAGCAGGGAGTCCAGCATGTCCGCGGCCGGGGTGTGCGAGGTGACGAGGTAGGTGTGGTCCTCCGCCTGCCCCAGGTCGAGGATCTGGAACGGGGCGCCGATGCTGCCGTTGGCCATCGAGCGCGCGTTCTCCACCAGCAGGGAGGTGTGCCGCTCCGCGGGCAGCAGGATCGAGACGCGGCGGCCCAGGATCTGGTCCTGGCCCTCGAGCACGTGGTCGCCCTCGGCGGTGGCCAGCACATCGGTGATCACTTTGTAGCGGCCGCCGAGGACGGAACCGAGCTTCATCGGTGCGGGCACGTTGGCTCCCTGGGGGTCGGGAATTCGCGGAGGGGCCGGAATTCGCGGGTGGGGGTGGCCGGCGGGGCAGAAGGGGTGTTCCTGACCCACGTCACCGACCACTCAGCACTTTACCGGTCCCGGCGGCCCGCGGCGGAGAGCCGTGTCACACGGTCAGCGGCCGAGCCGGGCGAGGACCGGGCGCACGAGGCTGTCGAGCTCCCGGACGCGGCAGAGCCGCAGGGCGCCCAGATAGGCGGTCCCCATGACGGTCCCGCCCACGGCCACGGTCGCGATCGCGGTCAGCTGGTTGGTCCAGGGGAAGCCGTCCGGGTCGTAGCCGCCGAGCAGGAACAGGACCACGGCACCCACCAGGCCGGCGAGCAGGGACGCCACGAGGATCCGGGCGTGGGAGTCCATGATGCGGGCGAGGTCGTAGTCCCCGATCCGGCGGACCAGGACGAGGTGGTAGACGAGCGTGCTCAGGATGTTCTGGGCGGCGTAGCACGCGGCGACCGCGAAGATGATGTGGTCCGGGGCGATGAACCACCAGATCAGCAGGGCGGACAGCACCGTGAAGAGCGCCACCCCGACCTGCACCAGGAACGGGGTGCGGGCGTCCTCCTGCGCGTAGAAGGCCCGGCCGAGCATGAAGGAGATGGACATGAAGGGCGCGCCGATCGCGATCACCGTGATCACCTGGCCGATCACGGCTCCGGCGGAGGGCACACCGCCGCTGAAGAGCATGCCGAGGGGTCCCGCGAAGACGATGAGGGCGACGGTGGCGAAGACCGTGGCCACGCCCGTGATCCGCAGGCTCGAGGACAGGGACGCCACCATGCCGGCCCGGTCCCCGTCCGTGGAGGCGGCGGCCATCCGGTTGAACAGCACCGTGGCGATGGACAGCCCGATCACCCCGTGCGGCAGGGAGTACAGCATCGAGGCCTGGTTGAGCGCCGCGACGCCCGCGATCTGCTGCGGTGGGTCCATGGCGAGGTACTCCGGGCGGTAGCCGGTGGGGATCGCGGCGACCTTGGTGAGGGCCAGGAACGCCAGATTGGCGATGATCCCCGTGGCCAGGGTCCAGCCGGCCAGCCGCGCGGCGGTGGAGAGCCCGATGCCGCGCCAGCCGAAGCGGGGGCGCAGCCGCAGTCCCAGCCGGCCCAGCGGCCAGAAGAGCACGAGAGCCTGGGTGGCGACGCCCACGGTCGCCATGGCCGCCAGCCAGAACGTCTTGGCCGGTGTCCAGTCGTCCAGGGAGTGCTCCGTCTGGGCGTACGTCCCGAACTGCTGGATGAACACGAGCAGCGCCGCGATGGCCACCACGTTGTTGACCACCGGCGCCCACATGTACCAGCCGAAGGCGCCGCGGGCGTTGAGCACCTGACCCACCACGGTGTAGAGGCCGTAGAAGAAGATCTGCGGGAACGTGAACAGCGCGAACGTCAGTCCGAGCGAGAGCTGCGCCTCGGTCCAGTCGGTGCCCATGGTCCGCACGATGGGTCCCGCCAGGGCCACCACGACCGCCGTCACCCCCAGCAGCGCGAGCACGGCCAGGGTGAGCAGGCGGGAGATGTAGTCGGCCCCGCCGTCGTCGGCGGTCCTGGAGGCCTTGATGATCTGGGGCACCAGGACGGCGTTGAAGATCCCGCCGGCCACGAGGACGTAGATCAGGTTCGGCAGCGTGTTCGCCAGCTCGAAGACGTCGGAGACGGTCGTGACCGAGCCGATGGCCACCGTGATGAGCACGATCTTGACGAACCCCAGCGCGCGGGAGACGAGCGTGCCGGAGGCCATGATGGCGCTGGAGGCCGCACCCGAGCGCCGGACCGGGGCGGGTGGCGCGTCCTGGCGCTCGCCGGGGGAGCGCTCCGTCTCAGAGCTGGTGGATGATGTATTCACGGGCGATGTCGGCGATGCGCCGCTCGTTGGGGAAGGACAGCTTCCGGCCGAGGTCGTCGATGTCCACCCACGCGACATCCACGGCCTCGTGGTCGGGGTCGTTGTCCGTGGTGAGGTGCCCGCCGGTGGCGCGCAGCAGGAAGTGGTGCACCGTCTTGTGCACGCGGTGCCCGGAGACCGTGAACCAGTAGTCGATGCTGCCCAGTGGGCTCAGCACCTGCCCGGCGATGCCGGTCTCCTCCTCGATCTCGCGGATCGCGGCTTCCTCGTTCGTCTCCTCGCCCTCGGGGTGGCCCTTGGGCAGGCACCACTCGAGGCGTCCGCCCCGGTTGATCCGGGCGATGATGGCCACCGGGTGGGAGGGTGTGGCGAGGTCGACGACGATCCCCCCGGCGGAGACTTCCTCGACCGTGGGCAGCGCGGCGGCCGGCGCGGTGGGCCGCTTCTTCGGTGCGCTGGGGACGGGGAAAGCCATGTCTCCTACCTTGCCACAATCCCCCCGGCTCCCGCCCGAGCGCCGGAGGGTCCGTACGGAGGCCCTCGACGCGCCGGGGCACCCGTCCATGATCGGGTCCGGGAACGGGGCCGCAGGCGGGTCCGCGAACCGGTTCCCGGACCGCCCGAGGGCCCTGTCCGGACGGGCCGGCGGTCCCGGGTCTGGAACAATGGGCGGCACCATGACGCAGCTCCCCGACATCGACGCGATCCATCCCGCCGCCCTCGACCTGGGGCGGCGGTTCGCCGACGCCGGCCACGAGCTCTCGCTCGTGGGCGGGCCCGTGCGCGACCTCTTCCTGGGCCGGCCCGCCCTGGACCTGGACTTCACGACCGACGCCACGCCCGACCAGACCCTCGGCGTGGTCGCGGGCTGGGCCGACGCGGTGTGGGAGATCGGCCGGGACTTCGGGACCATCGGGATGCGCCGGGGCGACGTGCAGCTGGAGGTGACCACCTACCGGGCCGAGGCGTACGACGCCGAGTCCCGCAAACCGCAGGTGGCCTTCGGCACCTCCCTCGAGGACGACCTGTTCCGCCGCGACTTCACGATCAACGCGATGGCGCTGCGCCTGCCCGGGCTCGAGCTCGTCGACCCGCACGGCGGGGTCAAGGACCTGCACGCCCGGGTGCTGCGCACACCCGGCGCCCCGGAGGACTCGTTCTCGGACGACCCCCTGCGGATGATGCGCGCCGCCCGCTTCGCCTCCCAGCTCGACGTCCAGGTGGCCCCGGAGGTGCGCGAGGCCATGACGGACATGGCGGAGCGGATCGCGATCGTCTCGGCCGAGCGCGTCCGGGACGAGCTCGTCAAGCTGATCTGCGGGCGCCGGCCCCGGCAGGGGGTCGATCTCCTCGTGGGGACGGGGCTCGCCGCGGTGGTGCTGCCCGAGGTGCCCGCCCTGCAGCTCGAGCGGGACGAGTACCACCGGCACAAGGACGTCTACCAGCACTCCCTCACGGTCCTCGAGCAGGCCGCGGAGCTGGAGTCCGGCCCGGACGGTCCCGTGCCCGCGCCCGACTTCGCCCTGCGCTTCGCGGCCCTCATGCACGACGTCGGCAAGCCCGCGACCCGCCGCTTCGGGGCCGACGGTGCGGTGAGCTTCCGCCACCACGAGGTGGTGGGTGCCAAGCTCACCGCGAAGCGGATGCGCGCGCTGCGCTTCGACAACGACACGATCCGCACCGTGAGCCGGCTGGTGGAGCTGCACATGCGCTTCTACGGCTACGGGGACGCCGGCTGGACCGACTCGGCCGTGCGCCGATACGTCCGGGACGCGGGGGAGTGCCTCGAGCGGCTGCACCGGCTGACGCGGGCGGACGTGACCTCCCGGAACCGGCGGAAGGTGGCGCGGCTGTCCGCGGCCTACGACGACCTGGAGCGGCGCATCGCCGAGCTCTCCGCGCGGGAGGAGCTCGACGCGGTGCGCCCCGAGCTGGACGGCCAGCAGATCATGGCGGTGCTCGGCGTCCCCCCGGGCCCCGTGGTCGGGCGGGCCTACCGGTTCCTGCTGGACCTGCGTCTCGACGAGGGGGAGCTGGGCCCCGAGGAAGCGGAGCGGCGGCTGCGGGCCTGGGCGGCGGACACCCTGTGAGCACCCGGGTGGAGTCCGTCCCGGACACCCCCCGCACCGCCCCGGACCCGGGGCGGCACTCCGCGCCGCCGGAGCACCCGGTGCCGCAGACGGGCGCCGTCGGCGTCCTGCCGTCCGCCGCCGCGACGACGAACCGGTTTCATGCTCCTCGAGGCATATATCGCGGACTCCATGTCCTGCTCCCGACGGGTGCCCGGAGCGGCATCGCCCTGCACCCGGTGGCGACGGCCTCTCCGGCGGCCCGGGTCACGGCGGACGCGCTGCGCGGACGGCGGTGCACCGGATGAGCCGGCTGGGCGGGCGCCTCGGCGGCCACGGGCTGCAGCTGGCGGGTCTGTGCCTCTACACGGTCATGGTGGCCTACCTGCTGCGGCTGCCCTGCCGGGTGCCCGGTGGGGCGGCCGCCGAGCAGCTTCCCGCGCTGTGCGCCACCGAGGTGACCCCGGCGGCCACGGCCGGGACGCTGGACGGGTTCTTCACGGGAGGCCCCGCCGGGGACCAACCCGCGCTGGTCGGGATGATCACCACGGTGCTCGGGTGGGTCGCGGCCCGGCTCTCCGCACTGCTCGGCACGGACGTGGGCGGCGGGGTGTTCGCGAACCTGTCCGTGGTGCTGCTGGCCCTTCTGTGGCTGGCCACGGTCGCCGTGGTCTCCGGGCTCTCCGGCCGCCGCCGGGCCGATGCCTTCGTCCTGGCCCTGGCCCCGGTGGCGGCACTGGTGGGCTTCACCACGTGGGACCTGTGGGCGGTGCTGCTCATGGTCCTGGCGCTGCTCCTCCACGTGCGCGGCCGCCCGGGACCGGCCGGGGTGTTCCTCGGCCTGGGGGCGTCCGTGGCGCTGTTCCCCCTGGTGGTCCTGCTGGCCGTGCTGTTCCTCGCCGCCCGGTACCGCCAGTTCCGGGACTTCGCGGTGGTACTGGCCGGGACCCTGGCCGCCTGGCTGCTGGTCAACGGCCCGTTCATGATCGCGGCGTGGGAGCAGTGGCTCGGCCGGTTCCGGGCGGCGGCCGACCGCCCGGTGGCAGGCTCCTCCCTGTGGAGCGTCTGGGGCCGGGCGGACGCCGTGCCCGGGGCGGCGGAGACCGGGCAACACGTGCTCCTGGCCCTCGTGCTCGGCTGCGCGGCGGTGCTGGTGCTCACGCTGCTCACCCGCCAGGAGCCCAGCGTCGTCCAGGTCGCCTTCCTGCTGCTCACCGTGCTCGTGCTCACCGGCCCGGGCTACTCCCTGGTCCAGGCCCTGTGGCTCGCCCCGCTGGTGGTGCTCAGCCGGCGCAACTGGATCGAGTTCGCGGCCTGGCAGCTCGTCGAGGTGCTGTGGTGGACCACGCTGGTGCTGCCGGAGGCGGCGTGGCCGGTCCTGCCGTGGACCGGCCGCACGGGCTGGGACGCCCAGGACCTGCTGGCGGCCGTGCGGGTGCTGTTCCTGGTCTGGTTCCTGGTCGTGGTGGCCGTCGACGTCCTGCGCGGACGCCGGGCGATGCAGATCGGCGTTCCCGAGGCGGAGTGAGCGCCGTCGCCTCCTCCGCCGGAAGAGGGAGACCGGGCCCGCGGAGGACCGCGGAGCTCATCCTTCCGAGGGTGCCGGACGGTGTCCCGGGTCCCGTACGTTGAGGGTGGACCGCAATGACGAGTGCTCGGGAGGAGCGCCGGTGATCGAGATCGAGAACCTGACGAAGACCTACGGTGGCAAGACGGCGGTGGACGACGTCAGCTTCACCGTCCGTCCGGGCCGGGTCACCGGGTTCCTGGGGCCCAACGGGGCGGGCAAGTCGACCACCATGCGCCTGCTGGTGGGCCTGGAGTCCGCCACCAGCGGGCACGCCCGCGTCAACGGCCGCCCGTACGCCGAGCACCGCGCCCCGCTCTCGGAGGTCGGCGTGCTCCTGGACGCCAAGGCCGTCCACCCCCGGCGCACCGCCCGGGCCCACCTGTCCGCGCTCGCCGCGACCCACGGCATCCCGCGCTCCCGCGTCCAGGAGGTGGTGGACCTCACCGGGCTCGGCGCCGCGGCGGACAAGCGGGTGGGCGGCTTCTCCCTGGGCATGGGCCAGCGGCTGGGCATCGCCGCGGCCCTGATCGGCGACCCGCACACCGTGGTCCTCGACGAGCCCGTCAACGGCCTCGACCCCGAGGGCGTCGTGTGGGTGCGCCACCTCGCCAGGTACCTCGCCTCGGAGGGCCGCACGGTCTTCCTCTCCTCCCACCTGATGTCGGAGATGGCCCAGACGGCCGACCACCTCGTGGTGATCGGCCGCGGACGGATCCTCGCCGACGCGCCCATCGAGGAGCTCCTGGCGGGGGAGCGCGCCCGCACCCGCGTGCGCACGACCGACCGGGAGGCCCTGCGCCGGGCCCTGCGGGAGGAGCACGCCGAGATCACGGAGTTCGACGACGACGGGGCCCTGGTCACCGGGCCCGCGCCGCGGCGGATCGCCGAGGCCGCGCTGTCCGCGGGGGTGCTGCTGTACGAGCTCACCCCGCAGACCGAGACCCTCGAGGACGTCTACATGGCCATGACGCAGGACGAGGTCGAGTACCGCTCCGGCGGCGCCCCCGTCGAGACCACCCGGGCGCCCTGGGCGGGCCCCGCCGCACGAACCGGAGACCGAGCATGAGCACCAGCACCTCGACCGCACCCCGTCCGGAGACCACCGGCACCGGCCCCACCGGGCACGCCGGCCCCGCGTTCGACGCCCGCCTGGGCTTCGGCCGGGTCCTGCGCTCGGAGTGGATCAAGTTCCGCTCCCTGCGCTCCCACTGGATCCTGCTCGCCGTCGCCCTCCTGCTGGCCCTGGGCTTCGGGGCGCTGAGCGCCTGGAGCACCACCTCCCTGCAGGACATCAACCAGCAGGCCGCGCAGGAGCAGGTCGACGCCACGCTCGACGGGCGCAGCCCCGAGGAGATCGGCCTCACGGAGGAGGAGGTCCAGCAGCAGCGGGACGCGTTCGTCGCGGAGTCCGACCAGCAGATCGCCGAGCAGTCCGGCGTCGCCCTGCCGGAGGGAATGGGCTTCAGCGAGTACCTGGCCATGACCAGCGCCAACGGCGGCCTGCAGCTGGTCATGCTGCTCCTGGGGGCGCTGGCCGTGCTGTTCATCGGCTCCGAGTACTCCACCGGCGCCGTCCGCACCACCATGACGGCCGTGCCGCGGCGCACCCCGGTGATGCTCGCCAAGACGGTGGTGCTCTCCGTGGTCGCGTTCCTCTTCGGAGTGCTCAGCGCGTTCCTGTGCCACCTGCTGGTCCAGCCGATCCTCGCCGGCGGGGACCTGGGCTACGACGTGTGGCAGGAGGCGATCCTGCTCAACATCCTCGCCGTGGGCCTGTTCTACATGATCACGGCGTGGCTGGGCTTCGGACTGGGGGCCCTGCTGAAGTCCACCACGTGGGGGATCGTGGTCCTCGTGGTGCTGCTGCTGGTCCTGGAGTTCGTCCTCTTCGCCCTGTCCTTCGAGTGGCTCGAGGACGCCAAGCCCTACTCCCCCGGGGCGGCGAGCACCCAGCTGACCACGGTGTACCAGCCCTCGGACGCCGTGCTCAACCACGTGGAGTCCGGTCTGGTCTACGGCGCCTGGGGTCTGCTCCTCGTGCTCGCCGGGATCCTCGTGACCAAGAAACGCGCGCTGTAGGGCTCCTCCTGCCGCTGCCGCGGCGCCCGATCTACGATGTGAGCCGGTGGGCCGCAGCGCGGCCCGGAGCACCGGCGCGCGCCGGACGAGCTGGCGTCGGACGGGGAGGCAGCGGTGGCGGTGCCACGGGAACGGGAGCCCGGCGCGGTCCTCACCGCCGAGGACGCCCACGGGCTGCGCCGGACGCTGCTCACCTGGCTGGCGGCGGTCGTGGTCCTGGTCACCGGGCTGAGCTCGGCGTTCAACTGGTTCTTCGTCGACCGCGCCCCCCAGGACCCCGTGCACACCTGGCTGGGCGGCCTCGAGGACGGGCGCTCGCGGCAGCTGCTGTCCCGGGCGGAGGCCGTGGTCGCGGATCCCACCCTCAACATCTTCGCCAACCGGGTCTACCGCAACGCGGCCGGGCGGATCAGCGGCCACGAGGTGCTGCGCGCGGACGTGCAGGACGACCACGCCGAGATCCGGGTGCGCGTGTGGTGGGACGACCCCGAGGGCGGGGACCGCGTCCGGGAGGAGGTGCACACCTACGGCGTGCACCGGGTGGAGCGCAGCGGTCCCTTCAACGACCACTGGGAGCTGGACTCCCCGGACGTGGCGCCCCTGGCCGTCCACCTCCCGGCACCCCTGGACGAGATCTCCGTCAACGGGGAGAGCATCCGCCCGGACCCGGACGAGCGCGTGCCGGACCCCACCGGCCCGGGAGGCGCGTGGCGCTTCGAGGCCCTGCCCGGGGACTACGCGATCGGGCTGCCCGGCAACTCCTACTACCAGGTGCCCGTGCCCCTGCCCCCGGTGCGGATGGCCTTCCGCGATCCGCGCCCGGCGTCCGTGGACCTGCGGATCGAGCCGTCCCCGCGGATGTGGCAGGAGACCGAGGAACGGATCACCCAGTGGCTGCGCACCTGCATGGCCTCGGAGGAGCTCGCTCCGGAGGGCTGCCCGAGCTCGGCGCGCCACACCGGCCCGGAGGAGTCCCCGGACACCGCCGCGGGTCTTCCCGACGGGGGCGGGGCGGGGGACCCGGGCATCACCGACGTCCGCTGGCGGCTCGTCTCCCGGCCCGCCCTGGTGCTGGTCGGCTCGCCGGGGGACCCGCTGCGCTGGGTCGCGGACCCGTACCGGCCCGCCGAGGCGCGGCTGAGCTACCTGGAGGACGGTGAGCCGGTCACGGAGCGCGTGGAGTTCCCGGTGCTCGCCAGTGTGCGCTCCACCGGGCAGAGCGCCGAGATCAGCGTGGGCCTGGACTAGCCACGGGGCCCGACCAGGTCCGGTGTGTGCGCCCGGGCCCGCCGGCGGCGCCCGGCCCGCCTCCGGCGCCGGGTGCCTGACCCCCGAGTGCCTGATCCCCGAGTGCCTGGCCCCCGAACGCCTTGCCCCGCCGCATCCCGCCGCGGAGCATCCGGCTGCGGAGCACCCGTTCGGCCAGGAGCCAGTAGGCCACGCCCGCGGCGAGCGAGGCGACCACGGCCAGGACCGGGTGCACCGGCAGCAGCACGGGATAGACCAGCCAGTGCGTCAGGTAGATGTACAGGGACGCCGCGGCCAGCCGGCCGGTCAGGCGCCGCAGCCCCGCCGGCACGGGCAGGGCCGGCGCCCACAGGAGCAGGAGGATGCCCACGGCGAGCGTGCCCTCCCGCAGCGCGCTGTCGAAGTAGCCCGGGATGCTCAGCACCGTGAGAGCCGACACCAGGCACCGCTGCAGCGGGGTCCGGGCCCGGGCGGCCGCCCAGCCCAGGGCGAAGATCCAGAACACCGGGGCCGGTTTGGGCAGCCCGGGGTCCACCACGTCGTAGCGGCTGAGCAGCCCCAGGCCGAGCAGGAGCAGCGGGAAGACGAACGGGAGACGTCGCTCGGCCCGGTCGGCCCAGGGCAGCGCCATGAGGGCCGTGACGGCCACGAGGACGTAGACCAGCATCTCGACGAACCAGAAGTGCCACTGGCTCGTCAGCTCCTGCGGGCCCACGATCCCGTTGAGCAGCACCACGTTGGCCAGGGTGTAGTCGTCGGTGAGCAGGTGGGCCACGGCGATGAAGGCCACGGAGGGGACCACGATGCGGCCCAGGCTGCGCACGTGGCGCCGCAGGCGGGGCAGGCGCCGACCGGTGAGCTGGAACCGCGCGAAGTTGTAGCCGGCCACCGCGAACAGCAGGTGGGCGGTCTGGAACGTGAACAGCTCCACGTGGGTGCAGACGATGCACACGATCGCGACCGCCCGGAGGACGATGCCGGTCTCCAGGAACGACACCAGGCGCCGCCGGGGCCGGGCCGCCCGGGGGACCAGGTCCCGGACGGGCGTGACGTGCCAGTCCGGAGGCAGGTGCCCGAGGGCCTGCTCCAGCCGGACCGAGGCCGCCACGTAGGACAGCGAGTCGCCCTCGAGGGAGACGAACGTGTCGTCGTCGCCGACGTCGGGGCGGTCCAGCACCTCTGCGAAGATCCGCTTGACGTCCTGCGGACCCTGCGCCGCGCTCTCCGCGGGCGGGGCAGGAACGGTCCGGGGGGCGGCGAGCGCGGCGACGGCCGGGTAGTCCACCTTGCCGGTGGCCAGGCGGGGCAGCTGTTCCACGGCGTGCACCGCGACGGCGGTGCGGGGCAGGCCCACGCTCTGGGCGAGGACCTTGCCCAGCAGCCGCGGTTCGTGCGCGCCCTCGACTGCGACCACGAGGCCTTCGTCCGAGCCCGGGGCCGAGCCGGCGGCCGCCGCCGTCACGCCGAGCTCGGCGAGGGTGCGCTCGACCTGCCCGAGGTCCACGCGCAGGCCCACGATCTTCACGAAGCGGCTGCGCCGCCCCACGACCTCGTACAGCCCGTCGAGGTGCCGGCGGGCCAGGTCGCCGGTGCGCAGCTCCTCGACGGTGCGCCCGGCGGCGAGGTCGGACGGGTGTTCGGCGTAGCCGAGCATGACGTTGGGACCGGTGTAGACGAGCTCGCCGTCGGCCAGGCCCTCCACGGGGTCGATCCGGAAGGCGCCGCCGGGCACGGGGACGCCGATGCACCCGGGACGCTCGGTCGCCAGGCCCGGGGGCAGATAGGCCATCCGGGCGGTGGCCTCCGTGGCCCCGTACATGACGAACAGGTCCCAGCCGCGGCGCCGGCCGAGCTCGGCGTAGTGGCGGACCTTCTCGGGCGCCAGCCGCCCGCCGGCCTGGGTGACGCAGCGCAGCCGGGGCAGGTCCATCTCGGCGAAGCCCACGCGCTCGAGCAGCTCGAAGGTGTAGGGCACCGCGGCGAAGGACGTCGCCCCGTGCTCGCGGAACAGCTCCCAGAAGCAGGGGTCGACCACGGACAGGTCCGTCAGCACGAGCCCGGCCCCGCGCAGCAGGTGGCTGTTGATCACCGACAGCCCGTAGCAGTAGGACATCGGGAGCGTGGTCGCGGCGCGGTCGCCGGGCCCGATGGCCAGGTACTCGGCGATCGCCTCGGCGTTGGCGGCCAGGTTCTCGTGCGAGAGGCGCACGAGCTTCGGGGAGCCGGTCGAGCCGGAGGTGCTCAGCAGCAGCGCCAGGTCGGGGTGCAGGTCGTGACAGGTGCCGGGGCGCCGTTCCTCCACCACGAGGGAGCCGTCCCCGGACCGGAGCACGACGTCGGGGTCGTAGGCGGCCACGAGGGAGGCCAGGGCCTCCGGCTTGTCGGCCGGGACCAGCAGCAGCGGGTGGCCCGCGCTGAGGGCGGCGAGATAGGCGACGAGGGAGTCGAGGTCGTTGGCCGCGGCCAGGGCCGCCAGCCGGCGTCCACCGCCCAGGCGGGCGGCAACGGCGTCGACGCGCTCGGCCAGCTCGCGGTAGCTCAGCGTCCCGTCGCGGGTGAGGGCGGCAGGACGGTCCCCGTGCCGGGCGAGCCCGGCCACGAAGGGGATGCGGGCCAGATCCGGTTGCGTGGTCACGGCGCCACCTTAGAAGAATCGATTAGCGAAGAAAAGTCTTGTCCAATTCGTCGGACATGGGGGAACGTCCGGCCCCGGACCGGGTCCGCGGCGGAGCGGTGACCGCCCGGTCGTCGACGAGCAGCGTCGGGGTGGTGCCCGCGGCCACCGTCACGGCCACGGGGGTCCCCACGGGGTGGCGGACGTTGTGGGGCTGCCAGGAGCGCAGCGTCCGGCCCGAGGCCAGGCGCACGTGGTGGAGCACGAACGCGCCGTGGTACTCGACCGCCGAGACCCGTGCGGGGGAGTCCGGGTCCGGGCGCAGCGCCACCTCGTGCGGGCGCAGCACCACGTCGACCGCCACGTCGCTGTCGGCCCAGCCCGGCACCGTGGAGACGATGCCGATCTCGCAGGTCAGCAGCGCCCGGTGCACCCGCGCCGGGAGGAAGTCCGCGTCGCCCATGAAGGAGGCGACGAACCGGGTGCTGGGCTGCTCGAAGACCTTCTCCGGGGTGTCGGCCTGCTCGATCACCCCGTCGTGCATGACCACCACGCGGTGGCCCACGGAGAGGGCCTCCGTCTGGTCGTGGGTGACCAGCACCGCGGTGGTGCCGGTCTCGCGCAGCGTGGCCGTGGTGTCGCGGCGCACCTGGGCGCGGAGGGACTCGTCGAGGCTGGAGAACGGCTCGTCCAGCAGGACGACGGCCGGCCGGGGCGCCAGCGCCCGGGCCAGGGCCACGCGCTGCTGCTCGCCGCCGGAGAGCTCGTGCGGGTAGCGGTCGGCGAGGTGGCTCAGCCGCACGAGCTCGAGGACCTCCCCGACCCGGGCCCGGCGCCCGGCCCGCGGGGACCGGTCGAGCCCGAACGCGACGTTCTTCGCGACCGTCAGGTGCGGGAACAGCGCGTGGTCCTGGAAGACCAGGCCGACCCGGCGGTGCTCGGGCTCCTGGAACCGGCGCCCGTCCGCCACCACCTCCCCCGCGATGCGGATCGTCCCCTCGTCGGGCCGTTCGAGCCCGGCCACGAGCCGCAGCGTCGTGGACTTCCCGCAGCCGGAGGGCCCGATCAGCGTCACCAGCTCCCCGGGCGCCACCGTCAGGTCCAGGGCGCTGGCGCCGGCGGAGTCCCCGTAGTGCTTGCTGACCCGGTCGAGGACCAGGGCGGGCGGCGCCTGGCCGGCGCGGGGTGCGCGGTCCGCGCTCACGGTCCGCACGGTCATCGGCCCACCTTTCCGCGGTGCTCGGCCCGGCGCGTCTGCCGGACCAGGACGAACACGGGCACGACCGCCGCCGCCACGATCACCAGCGCCGGCAGGGCCGCCCGTTCCCAGAAGTTCTCGCGGGCGAGCTCGTAGACCCACACGGACGTCGTGGTGAACCCGAACGGACGCAGCAGCAGCACGATGGGCAGCTCCTTGACTGCGTCGATGAGCACGAGCACGAGGGCCACCGCCACGCCGGGGCGGGCCAGGGGCAGGTGCACCCGGGTCAGGACCCGCAGCGGGGAGGCGCCCAGGCTGAGCGCGGAGGAGGTGATCGTCGGGGAGATCTTGCCCAGGCTCGCGTCCACGGCCTGGTAGGCCGGGGCGAGGAAGCGGATCACGTACGCGTAGAGGATCCCCAGGACCGAGCCCGTCACCAGCAGCCCGGTGCCGCCCGGGACCCCGGCGCGCTCCAGGGCGGTGTCCAGCCCGGCGAAGGCGATGAGGACGCCGATGCCCACCACGGCGCCCGGGACGGCGTAGCCGAACGTCGTGAGCTGGGCCGCGGAGGCCGCCAGCCGCCCGCCGCTCATCCGCACGCCGTGCGCGATCGCCAGGGAGAGCAGCACGCAGGCCCCGGCGGCGATCGCCGCGACCACGAGGCTGTTGGTGAGGTGGTCCGCGAAGCGCGGGTCGGTCAGGGTGGCGGGATCGCCGACCACCTCGCCGATGGCCCACACGAGCAGCTGGAGCACGGGCAGGAGGAAGCCGGCGGACAGGGCGGCGACGCCGAGGAGCGTGGCGCCCCAGGCGCGCCACCCGGTGAGCCGCTCCGGCTGCAGCCCCTGGCCGCGGCCGCCCCGCTGGTGGAACCGGGCCCGGCCGCGGAGCAGGCGCTCGCCGGCCAGGACGGCCACCGCGAAGAGCAGCACGAGCACGGCCAGCTGGGTGGCCGCGTGGAAGTCGAAGCTGCCCTTCCACACCAGGTAGACCCCCACCGAGACCGTCTGCACGTTGAAGTACTGCACGGTGGCGAAGTCGGTGAGCGTCTCCATCATCACCAGGGCCAGTCCGGCGGCCAGGGAGGGACGGGCCAGGGGCAGCAGGACGCGGCGCAGCGCCCGGGCCCGGCCGGCGCCCAGCGTCCGCGCGGCGTCGTAGGTGCCCGCCGTCTGCTCGGCCAGCGCGGCTCGGGCCAGGAGGTAGACGTAGGGGTAGAGGGTCAGGGTCATCACCAGGATCGCGGCGGGCAGCGAGCGCACCTCCGGCGTCCACACGTTCGTGCCCAGCACCGCCCGCAGGGCGGACTGCACCGGCCCGGAGACGTCGAAGGTGGACAGGAACACGAAGCCGAGGATGTAGGCGGGCATGGCCAGCGGCAGGACCAGCAGCCACACCAGGACGTCGCGCAGCGGGAAGCGGTAGGCCGTGACCAGCCACGCCAGCCCCCCGCCCACGACCAGCGTCCCCGCTCCGACGCCGAGCATGAGCGTCAGGGTGGTGAGCACCATCCGGCCGAGCCCGCGCGGCGGGCTGCCCTCGCCCAGGCTGCCGAGGCCGTCGGCCACCACGGCCAGGACGGGGGTCGCGACGAGGACCGCGACGAGGACGACGAGGGCCGTCCACCACGGGCGGCCCGTGCCCGCGCCCCGGCGCGGGCGGGGGACGGGTGGCCGGGCCTCGGCGAGGACGGCCGTCTCGGTCACCGGTATCCGGCCTCGGCCAGCAGATCGACCGCCTCGGCGTTGAGGTCCCCGTAGGCCTCCGCGTTGAGCGGCATGCGCTCGAACTCCCCGAAGGCGGCGATCGTCGGCTCGGGCTCCACCGCGGGGTTGACGGGGAACTCGTGGTTGGCGTCGACGAACGCGTTCTGGCCGTCGGTGGCCAGCCACTCGATGAGCCGCTGCGCGTCCTCGGGGTTGTCGGACCCCTCGACCACGCCCGCCCCGGAGATGTTCACGTGGGTGCCGGCGCCGTCCTGGCTGGCCCAGAACAGGTCGACGTTCAGCTCGGGGTTCTCCTCGAGGGTGCGGGCCAGGTAGTAGTGGTTGTTGATCCCCACGTCGCAGGTCCCGGCGTCGATCGACTCGAGCAACAGCACGTCATTGCTCTGGATGTCCACGTCGTTGGCCACCCAGCCCTCCACGATCTCCAGGGCCCTCTCCCGGCCGTGCAGGTCGATCAGGCTCGCGACCAGGGACTGGGTGTAGGCGGAGGTGGCGTCCCGCATGCACAGCCGTCCCTTCCACTTCGGGTCGGCCAGCCCGGCGTAGCTCTCCTGGCCGTCGAACTCGGCGGGGTCGACGTTGTCCGGGTTGTAGGTGAGCGTGCGCGCCCGCATCGCCAGGCCGAACCAGCGGTCCTGGGAGTCCCGGAGGTCCTCGGGCACCGCCTCGTCCAGGGTCGGGGAGGAGATCACGGCGAGCTCGTCCTGCCGGGCGGCGTTCCAGAGATTGCCCGCGTCGACGGTCATGAACACGTCCGCCGGGGTGTCGTCCCCCTCGGCCTTGAGCCGCTCGAGGAGCTCGGCGTCGTCGCCGCTGATGAACTCCACCGTGATCCCGGTCTCGTCCGTGAACTGGCCGAACGCGCCCTCGAGGTCGTAGTGCCGTGCCGAGTAGATCTGCAGGTCGGCGGGCTGTTCGCCCAGGCCGAGCGTGCCGCAGCCCGTGACGACCGCCGTCATCGCGGTCAGGATGCCGGTGGTGACGTACAGGGGGCGACGGCGCATCGGGGCCTCTTCCTCGGGCGCGGCGGTCCGGGTGACCGCACGACGATCATTTGACAAGAAAAGCGTAGCCTAATCGGAATACCCCTGTGCCGCGGCCGGCTCCGGGGGAATCCGCCACCGACCCGACAGGAGCACCCGTGCCGCAGGATGCCAAGATCACCGTCCGCCACGCCCCCGACCGGCACCGCTACGAGCTGCTCGACGGCGGCACGGTCGTCGGGGAGGCCCACTACCGTCCCTTCGGCACCCCGGCCGGGCCCCAGCGGATCTTCTTCCACACCACGGTGGACGACGACCGGGAGGGCGAGGGCCTGGGCAGCCGGCTGGCCGCCGCCGCGCTCGAGGACACCGTGGCCGCAGGCCTGACGATCGTGCCCGTGTGCCCGTTCGTCGCGGCCTGGCTGCGCGGGCGCGAGGAGTTCGCCGGGCACGTGGGGCCGGTGCGCCCCGAGCACCTCGCGGCGGTCCGCCGCCCGGAATAGCGCTCACCGACCGGTCGTTGTGCTGGTCGAGGCCGTCCCCCGGACGGTCCCCCGACATCCCGTCCGCCCGGACGGCCCGCCCCCGAGAGGACCCCCGTGGCTCCCGAGCCCGAGTACTACCGCCCCGTCCCGCTGAACGACGATCCCGGCCGTGCCGGCTACCGCGGCGCGCCCTACGGGCAGCCGTTCGGAACCGGTCAAGGGGCGCCCACCGGGTATCCCCGCGCGCCGTACGGACAGCCCTACGGGAGCGGGCACGGCGTGCCCGCCGGGGCGCCCGTGGTGAACGTGGTGGGCGGCAAGTCCCTGCTCCTGGCCTACGTCCTGTGGTTCTTCCTGGGCTCGCTGGGAGTGCACAAGTTCTATCTCCGCCAGCCCGTCTGGGGCCTGATCTACCTGTTCCTGGGCGGTCTCGGCTGGAGCACGGTGGGCATCGGCATCGGTCTGCTGTTCCTCGTGCCGTGGGCGCTGCTGATGTTCCTGGACATCTTCACCATGCCGTTCCGCACCGCGTTCGTGAACGCCTCGATCGCCCGGAGCGCCTACCGCCGGTGAGCGTCCCCCGGACGTGGCTGCCCCGGCCGGGCGCCCCGTTCGGTGCGGAGCCGCGGATGTAGTAGTGTTGTGAGGTCTGTGTGCCCGCCGCCCGACGTGCGGCGCCGGTGCGCGGACGACGCTACAGAACCTCCTGCTGCGGAAGGACCGCAGCCGCTCAGCCCGAAGGAGGTGGGTTCGAACATGCGTGAATACGAACTGATGGTGATCATCAACCCCGAGGTCGAGGATCGTGCCGTGGAGCCGACTCTCAAGAAGTTCCTCGAGGTCGTCACCAAGGACAACGGCACCGTCGACAACGTCGACATCTGGGGCCGCCGTCGCCTCGCCTACGAGATCCAGAAGAAGTCCGAGGGCATCTACGCCGTGGTCCGCTTCACCGCGACCCCGCAGACCGCCCAGGAGCTCGACCGTGTGCTGAACCTCAACGAGGCGATCATGCGCACCAAGATCATCCGCCCGGAAGAGCAGAAGATCTCCGCCGAGTAAGGACTTCACAGGCTGATCGCCGAGGGTGCCCCGCGAGGGCCCACCGGTGAGATGCTGGAGATCCCCAGCACGTCCCGTACGACCGCGAACTTCTTCGACCCGGGAGGTCCACATGGCTGGTGACACCGTCATCACCGTAATCGGCAACCTGACCGCTGACCCCGAGCTGCGCTTCACCCCGTCGGGTGCGGCCGTGGCCAACTTCACCGTTGCGTCCACGCCCCGCACCTTCGACCGCCAGTCCAACGAGTGGAAGGACGGGGAGACCCTGTTCCTGCGCTGCTCCGTGTGGCGCGAGGCGGCCGAGAACGTGGCGGAGTCCCTGCAGAAGGGCATGCGCGTCATCGTCCAGGGTCGGCTCAAGTCGCGCTCGTACGAGACCAAGGAAGGCGAGCGGCGCACCGTCACGGAGCTCGACGTCGACGAGGTCGGTCCCTCGCTGCGCTACGCGTCCGCCAAGGTCAACCGCAACGCCCGCTCCGGCGGGCAGGGCGGCGGCTTCGGCGGCGGCGGCGGCCAGCAGGGCGGTGGCTTCGGCGGCGGCGCCCCGCAGGGCGGCGGCGGATTCGGGGGCGACTCCGGGTTCGGCGGCGGCCAGCAGGGCGGCGGCTTCGGCGGTGGCCGTGGTGGCGGCGGCGGGCGTCAGCCCGCTCCGCAGGCCGCGCCCCAGAACGATCCGTGGAGCCAGTCCTCCGGCGGCAACTACGACTGGGGCAGCGGACAGGACGACGAGCCGCCGTTCTAGGCCTTCCCCGCTTTTCCCGACACACACCCCATCCCGCGGTGACCAGCCGCGGGCTCCACTTGAAGAACAAGGAGCACCACGATGGCCAAGGCTGAACTTCGTAAGCCCAAACCAAAGCAGAACCCGCTCAAGGCTGCCAAAGTCACTGAGATCGACTACAAGGACGTTGCGCTGCTGCGCAAGTTCATCTCCGATCGCGGCAAGATCCGCGCCCGCCGCGTCACCGGTGTGACCGTGCAGGAGCAGCGCAAGATCGCTCTGGCGATCAAGAACGCCCGCGAGGTCGCGCTGCTGCCCTACTCCGGCGCCGGCCGCTGATCAGAGAGGACAGACACTCATGGCAAAGATCATCCTGACGACCGAGGTCACCGGCCTCGGCGCTGCCGGTGACGTGGTCGAGGTCAAGAACGGGTACGCCCGCAACTACCTCTTCCCGCGCGGCTTCGCGACCCCGTGGTCCCGCGGCGGCGAGAAGCAGATCGAGAGCATCAAGGCCGCCCGCGCCGCCCGCGAGGTCGCCTCGCTCGAGGACGCCCAGGCCCTGGCCCAGAAGCTGACCTCCGCCACCGTGACCATCCCGGTCAAGGCCGGCGCCGAGGGACGTCTCTTCGGCACCGTCAAGGCCGAGGACGTCGCCCACGCCGTCGAGGCCGCCGGCCTCGGCTCCGTGGACAAGCGCAAGGTCGAGCTCAACCAGCACATCAAGACCACCGGTGTGTACCAGGCCTCCGTGCGCCTGCACGAGGACGTCAACGCGAACGTCGAGTTCGAGGTCGTCCCCGCCTGACCGGTTCCCGGTCCTGCACGGCAGAAGGGCCCCCGCGGTGCGCCGCGGGGGCCCTTCCGCATGTCGGGGGGCCTCAGCGGGGCCGGACCCCCTCGACGACGACGTCGAGCGCGGTCGGCGTCGTGCGGACCTGCTCGGCGCGCAGCAGGTCCAGGCCCTTGCCCTCGAGCACGGCCACCGTCTCCTCCAGGTCCGGGCGCGGCACGGTCGGCGGCGGGCCCTCCACGCTGCCGGGGGCGTGGGTGATCCACAGCAGCCGGCCGCCCGGCGCGAGCCACTCGGTCGCGCGGCGCAGCAGCGAGAGGTCGTGCTGGAAGTAGACGGCGAGCACCAGGTCGAACTGCCGGGGCACCACATCGGGCCCGGAGAGCTGCTCCTGCTCGGGGCTCCAGGTCCGCAGGTCCGCCACCAGGGCGCGGCCGGGCAGACCCCGCTCGGCCAGCGCGTCGGCGAGGACGCGCGCGGCGCTCGGGGAGAAGTCCACGGCCGTGGGGTCGTAGCCGGCCAGGGCCAGGGACAGGGTGTGTCGACCCGTGCCGGCCCCGAGGTCGAGCGCGGCCGGGGTGCGGCCCGCGTGCTCCCCGGCCGTCCGCTCCAGGAGGGCGGCGACCTCCGGATGCGGACGGGTGCCGTCCGGGGAGTCCTCCCCGGAGGCGTACCGGTCCTCCCACATGCGCTGGCTGTCGTCCACGGGGCCTCCTCGGCGGCTCGGGCGCCCGGGGGGCGCTCCTGGAGCGGTGTGCCGGTGCGGCGCGGATCCTCGGGGGACAATGGGTGCATGCCGTCCCTGATCCCGCGTGTCACACCGTCCGCCCTGTACTGGTTCGGCGTGGGGTGCCTGCTCTTCACGGTACTGGCTTTCGTCGTCGCTTTCCTGGGAGGCAACTCCGGAGGAGCCGAGACCGCGATGACGGTCTTCGTGGTCGGCTTCGTGGCCGCGGCGGTGGGGGCCACCGTCACGGCGGTGGTCGCACTGGCCGGAGCCGTCGGGTTCGCGGGCGCTCGGACCCGCTTCCTGGTGCTGCTGGCGCTGTCCGTGCTGTGCCATCCGCTGCTGTGGCTGGGCGTGCTCTCCTCGGTGCTCTGAGCACGGCCGGGCGCGTCTGTGCTGTGGATGACACCGGTGGCGGCCCCACCGGTCCTGCACAGCCTGTGAGTGATCGTTTGGCCTGGTCAGCGCAGGATTGATTGTTTCTTGTGGACAAATTTCCACAGGGTTTCCCCCACCCTGTGCACAGCCGCGCCCGGCGTTTTCCACCGGTTGTCCACAGGGTGGAAAACTCGTGTGCGGAACGGGCGGAGCGACGTCTCCACCCGGTGGGCGGGACGTGGTCCTTTCCTCCCGTGCAGGTTCCCTGCCACCCTGGGCAGGGAACCTGCACGGGCCGTCCGGCGGCCGGGGAAGGAGCGGCTGATGAGCAGCACCACGCGCGTGGCCCTGGCCCTGGGCAGCGGGGGTGCCCGCGGCTACGCCCACATCGGCGTGATCGAGGTGCTCGAGGAGCGGGGCTTCGAGATCGTGACCATCGCGGGCAGCTCGATGGGGGCGCTCGTCGGCGGGCTGCACGCGGCGGGACGCCTGGGCCCGTACGCGCAGTGGGTGCAGGGACTGACCCAGCGGGACGTGCTCCGGCTGCTCGATCCCTCGCCGTCGTCCCCCGGGGTGATCCGGGCCGAGAAGATCATGGCCAAGGTGCGCGAGCTGCTGGACGGCGCCCTGATCGAGGACCTGCCCATGCCCTTCACCGCCGTGGCCACCGACCTGCTGGCCCGCAAGGAGGTCTGGTTCCAGGAGGGCCCGGTCGACGTCGCCGTGCGGGCGTCGATCGCCCTGCCCAGCATCATCACCCCGGTCATGATCAACGGACGGCTGCTCGCGGACGGCGGCATCCTGAACCCCGTGCCCATCGCCGCGACCGTCGCCTCCCGCGCGGACGTCACCGTGGCCGTGTCCCTGTCGGGGGAGCGGATGCCCGGCGAGGGCAGGGTGCCGGCCCGGGAGACGGCCGCGGCGCGCCCCGCGGAGGAGCGGGCGGAGCGGTTCCGCCGCAGCGCCGCCCATCTCCTGGACCGGGAGCTGGCGCGCACCGTCATGGAGCGCATCGCGGAGACTCGGGGTCGCGGTGCCGAGGCCCGCACCCGCCGGCTCGGGGAGGAGTTCCCCGGGGAGGTCCCGGAGGAGCTCCCGCAGGTGCTCGACGCCGAGCTCCTCGAGGAGGCGGCCGAGGACGTGCTCGGGGTGCTCCCCGCCGGACTGCGCACGCTCGACGTCATGCAGCTGTCCCTCGAGGCGCTGCAGTCCATGGTGCTGCGCTACCGGCTGGCCGGCTATCCTCCCGACCTGCTCATCACGGTGCCCAAGCAGACCGGCCGCCTCCTGGACTTCCACCGCGCCGAGGAGCTCATCGCCTTCGGGCGCCGGGCGACCGAGGAGGCCCTCGACCGTGCCGAGGGCTTCCCGCCCCCGCGCGCCGGTCCGTAGGTGCGGCCGGCTGCCCGCACCGGGGGTCGCCGGTTGCTCACCGTGACACCGGGTCCTCCGGGGCCAGCAGGTGCAGCTCGGACCGCCGGGGCATCCCCTCCCAGTCGCCGGGCACCAGACATGCGAAGGCCCCCACCTGCGTCGCGGTGCGCAGCCGCTGGTCGGCCTCCGCGCCCCGGAGCAGCTCCGCGAGATAGCCGCCGACGAAGGCGTCGCCCGCTCCCACCGTGTCGACCACGCGCACCGGCACCGCGTCCCGGGCGTACTCCTTTCCGTCGATCAGCGCCAGGCACCCCTGGGCGCCGCGCTTGAGGACAGCCTGGGACGGACCCTCCGCGGCCATCCGGCGCGCGAGCTCCCAAGGATCGGAGGTCGGACCGACAGCGATCCCGGCCTCGTCGTCTCCCGCGAAGACGATGTCCACCTTGGTCATGATGCGGCGGAACTGCGCACCGGCGTCCTCCCGCGACCACAGGGCGGCACGGTAGTTGAGGTCGAAGGACACCGGGACGCCGGCCTCCCGGGCGAGGTCGACGGCGTGATGGGTCGCCGCGGCCGCCGACGGTGACAAGGCGGGCGTGATGCCGGTGACGTGCAGCAGCTTCGCCTCCCTGACGAGCTCACCCGGCACGTCCTCGGGCTCGAGCCGTGAACCGGCGCTGCCCGAACGGTAGTACCAGACCTTGAGCGCGTCGGCGGTCCGGCGCTCCTTGATCATCAGCCCGGTGGGGGCGGTCTCGTCCCGGACGGGCACGACGTCGATCCCCTCGCCACGCAGTTCACGCACGACCAGCTCGCCCAGACTGTCCGCACCGACACGTCCCACCCAGGCCACGGACGTGCCCAGGCGCCGCAGGGCGACGGCCACGTTGCTCTCGGCTCCGCCGATGCCGAGGCTCAAGGAGGGGACGTGGGGCAGCGGTCCAGGGGTGTCCGCCGTGAACAGCGCCATCGTCTCACCGAACGTGACGACGTCGGGGGCCCCGCCGCGGACGATGCCGTTCATGCCGACTCCTTCGCCGCGACGGCCTCGGCCACGAGGTTGCTCAGCCTGACGGCGCGGTCGGACAGCTCCCCGAGGTCCCCGCCCCGGAAGGCGTCCCGGAGCAGCGGCCCGCCCAGGCTCACGGCGAGCGCACCGGCAGCGATCCAGTCCGCCGCGTCCTCGATCCCGACGCCCCCGGAGGGGACGACCTGGAGATCCGGGAAAGGGCCACGCAGCTGACCGATGTATCCGGGGCCCACGGTGGAGGCCGGGAACAGCTTCACGGCCGTGGCACCCGCCTCCCACCCGGACAGCAGCTCGGTGGGCGTCAGCCCGCCGGGCAGCACCGGAACAGCTCGTGCCACCGCGCTCGCCACGACGGGCAGGGTCATCGTGGGGGTGACCAGGAAGCGTGCTCCACCGTCCATCGCACGCTCCGCCTGCTCCGGTGTGGTGACGGTGCCCACCCCGATCTCCGCCTCGCCGCCGAAACGGTCTGCGAGCGCAGGCAGCTGCTCGAACACGCCACGGGTGCTCAAAGTGAGCTCGATGGTCCGCACCCCGCCGCGCACCAGGGCGGCGACCACGGGTTCGTACTCGCGGGCGTGTTCGGCGCGCAGCACTGCGATGACCGGGTTCCGCCGCAGATGCTGAGCTGCGGCAGCTCTGTCGACTGCGCTCATCGGGCCAGCCACCCCCCGTCGACCGGAAGGACCACGCCGTGGACGTAGTCGGCGGCGGGGGACGCCAGGAAGACGACCGCTCCGGCCAGGTCCTGGCCCACACCCCAGCGGCCTGCCGGGATCCGGGCGGAGATCTGCTCGTTGCGCTCGCTGTCAGCCAGCAGCGCCGCGTTCATGTCGGTGGCGAAGTATCCCGGCGCCACGGCGTTGACGTTCACCCCTCGGCCGGCCCACTCGTTGCACAGCGCCTTGGTGAGCTGGGCCACCGCGCCCTTGGACGCCGCGTAGGCGGGGACCCGGTAGCCGCCCTGGAAGCTGAGCAGGGAGGCGAGGTTCACGATCCGGCCGTGTCCGCGCTCCAGCATCCCGGGCGCGAACCCGCGGCACAGCTGGAAGACGGACCGCAGGTTGACGTTCATGACCGCGTCGAAGTCCTCCAACGGGAAGTCGGTGGAGTCGTGCCGGATCTGCGTCCCCGCGTTGTTCACCAGGATGTCGACCCGGTGCTTGGCGAGCGTGTCGGCGATGGCCGCCGCGACGGACGCCTCGCTGCTGAGGTCCACGGCGACGTGGTCCAGCCGCACACCGGCCGCCCGCGCCCGGTCGAGCAGTTCTTCGGGGGGAGCGGCGCGCTGCATCGCGACGACGTCCGCGCCGGCCTCGATCAGGCCGGCGGCGATGCCGAGGCCGATGCCGCGGGAGGCCCCGGTGATGACGGCTGTTCGCCCGCTCAGGTCGAAAGGACTGGTCATGATGTGCGCACGCTCCTTGCACGGTCGTGGTCGAGGGGTGGCCGGGCGGGACTGACGAGGACCTTGAGCACGCCGCCGGCCGACATGGCCTTCTCGAAGGCCTCCTCGACGTCCTCGAGCGGGAAGACCTCCACGGGCAGGCGGCCCAGTCCCAGCGCATCGGTCTCCAGCAGCTGCACCGCCCTCTCCACGTCCGCGCGGGTGTAGACCCGGACGCCGACCACGGTGTTCTCCGCGAAGGTCAGGGCCTGGAGGTCCACCTCGACGGGCTTCTTGTACACACCTACGAGGACGACCGTCCCCAGGACGGACACGGCACGGCCGAGGACGGCGGCCACGGAGGGATGGGCGGCCGAGTCGAAGACGATGTCGGCGCCGTCACCGTCGGTCGCCCGGAGGACGGCGTCCACCGGATCGGCGCCGGCGGGGACGGTGTCGAACCCGAGGCTCTCGGCGATCCGGCGCCGCTCCTCGCTCGGCTCGGCGACGAGGACGTGCCCGGCGCCGGCGTGCCGGGCCACCAGGGCGGTGAGCATGCCGATGGGCCCCGCGCCGAAGACCATGACCTGCTCCCCGCCGGCCAGCCCGGAGCGGGCGACGGCGTGGACGGCGACGGCGAGCGGTTCGGCCAGGGCCGCCTCCAGCACGGGGACATCGGGACTGATCGGCACGAGGGCCTCCGGGGGCAAGGCCACGTACTCGGCGAGCGAGCCGGGCTCGTCGATGCCGTAGAGCCCCAGGCGGCGGCATACATGGGTGGCGCCGCTGCGGCAGGCGGAGCACGTCCCGCAGGAGATCAAGGGCTCCACCGTGACGCGGGTCCCTGCCGGAGGGCCGGTCGGTGCCGCGGTCTCCACGACGCCGGTGATCTCGTGACCCATGATGAGCGGGGCCTGCGCTCGCGGGTGGGTGCCGTGCAGGATGGAGAAGTCCGTCCCGCACAGACCGGTGTACTCGACCCGGATCACGGTCCGGCCGTCGTGCGGCTGGGGCACCGGTACCTGCTGGTTCTCCAGGCGGTCGGGACCGGTCCACACGGCAGCCCGCATGGTGGCCCGCTCTGCGGACGGGGAGAGCGCGGATGTCATGACAGCACCTCGGGGTTCAGGATGTTGCGCGGCGTGCGGCCCGCGCACACGTCCACCACGTTCTCGATGGCGCGGCGCTTGAGCTCGCTGTAGGACTCCTCGCTGTACCAGGCGGCATGCGGGGTGAGGACCGTGTTGGGCAGGTCGACGAGCGGGCTGTCCAGGGGCAGGGGTTCCTCCTCGAACACGTCGAGGGCAGCGCCCTTGAGCCGGCCCGACCGCAGGGCCCGCACGACGGCCGCCGTGTCGACCACGCCGCCGCGGCAGGTGTTGACCAGCACGGCTCCCTCCTTGGTCCGGGACAGGGCGGCGTCGTCGACGAGATGGTGGGTGCTCGCGTCCAGGGGGACGTGCAGGGACACGATGTCCGCCCGTTCCAGCAGGGCGTCGAACTCCACCGCCTCGATCCCCTCCTCCGCCTCCGTGCGCGGCGGGACGTGCGGGTCGCAGCCGATCACGGTGAAGCCCAGGGCGCGGGCCTTGGCCGCGGTGGCGGTTCCGATCCGGCCCATCCCCACCACGCCGAAGACGAGCTCCTTGACCCGGTGCAGCGGCTTGACGGACGTGAGCGCGTGCTGTCCGGCGCGCACGCCGCGGTCGAGCTGGACCACGCCGCGGACCAGTGCGAGCGCCAGGGCGACCGCGTGGTCGCTGACGTCCTCGGTGCCGTAGTCCGGCACGTTGCTCACCGCGACCCGGCGCGCCGTGGCCGCGTCGACGTCGACCGTGTCGACGCCGACGCCGTACCTGCCGATCGCCCGGAGCCGGGGGAGCGCCTCCAGGACGCGGTCGGTGACCGGTGCGTACTGCACCAGGATGCCGTCGGCGTCGCTTGCGGCCTCGATGACCTCGTCCTCGGAGCGGCACCGGGCCTGCACCACCTCCACCCCGTGCTGCGCCGCGACGTCCAGTTCCTCCTCGATCGTCTCGTGGTCACAGTCCGTGATGACGATCCTCATGTGCATCCACCTCTCACATCCATCGTTCGAGCACTGCCGCGATCGGGACCCCTGACGCGGGAGGCCGGGTGCGCCGGCGTCCGGAAGCTGTCGGGGGAGTCCGTCACAGAGGCGATTTTCAGTGTGACCCTAGACACACTAACCGAGTCGTGCCACAGTAGGAAACCGGTTTTCTAAACAGTTTTCCGAGGACTCCCCACCGCTGGAAGGTGCCCATGGCGAAGATCGAGTCGGTTGTCACCGACCACTACCGCGTCCCTCTGCCCGTCAAGCTGACCGACAGCATGCATGGCGACATGGACGACTTCGAGCTCATCACCGTCCGCATCACGGACACGGACGGGGTCGAGGGAATGGGCTACACCTACACCGTCAACGCCGGGGGCGCGGCGGTGGCGGTGATGATCGACCGGTACCTGTCCGACGTGCTCGTCGGCGCGGACCCGGAGCGCATCGAGGGGCTGTGGGAGAAGATGTGGTGGCACCTGCACTACGCCGGCCGCGGTGGGCACCAGACCTCGGCGATCTCCGCGATCGACGTCGCCCTGTGGGACCTCAAGGGCCGCCGGCTGGGCATGCCGCTGTGGAAGCTCTTCGGCGGCTACGATCCGAGGGTCCCCGTCTACGCGGGCGGCATCGACCTGCAGTTCAGCACGGAGCGCCTGCTCGAGCAGGCCGACGGTTTCCTCGAGCAGGGCTTCCGGGCGATCAAGATGAAGGTCGGCCGCGCCAACGTGCGCGAGGACGTCGACCGGGTGCAGCGCATGCGGGAGCACCTCGGCGACGAGTTCCCGCTCATGGTCGACGCGAACATGCGCTGGAGCGCCGACCAGGCCATTACCGCCGCCCGGGAGCTGCGCGCGTTCGACCTCGTCTGGCTCGAGGAGCCGACCATTCCCGACGACCTGCCCGGCCACGCCCGCATCCTGCGCGACGGCGGCATCCCCGTGGCCGGCGGGGAGAACCTGCACACGCTCCACGAGTTCCGGGCCGCCATCGACGCGCGGGCGATCTCCTACCCGGAGCCCGACGTCAGCAACTGCGGCGGGATGACCGTCTTCCGGAAGATCGCCGGGCTGGCAGAAGCGCACAACCTTCCCGTCACCAGCCACGGCGTGCACGACCTGACCGTGCACTGCCTGGCAGCCGCTCCGAACCGCGCGCACATGGAGGCGCACGGGTTCAGCCTGGAGCCCTACATCGCCGACCCGATGCCCGTGGTGGACGGTTTCGTCACGGCCCCGGAGGCGCCCGGGCACGGCATCGACCTCGACTTCGCGGCCCTCGAGCCCCACCGAGCCTGATCCACCCACCCTTCCGCACCAGCAAAGGACGATCCCATGGCACGCACGCACATTCTCCGCACCACAGCTGTCCTCGCCGCGGCGACGACCATCGCCGTCACCGGCTGCACCAAGAGCGCCGAGGAGGCCTCCGGCGGCTCCGGGGGCGCGGTCGGCAACGAGGAGGCCTCACAGGTGATCGAACGGACCTCAGAGGAGACCTGCACGAACCCGTCCCCCTCGGACATGGATCTGTCCGAGATGACGGTGGGCTTCTCCCAGTCGGAGAACGAGCAGAACCCCTTCCGCGCGACCGAGACCGAGTCCGTGCGCGCCGCCGTGGAGGAGAATGCGCAGGAGCTCGTGTACACCAACGCCAACAGCGACCAGGCCAAGCAGCTCAGCGACATCCGTTCGATGATCAACCAGGGAGTCGACGCGCTGATCGTCGCCCCCATCAGTGCCACCGGTCTGCAGAGTGCTTTCGACGCGGCCAACGAAGCCGGCATTCCGGTCGTGACGATCGACCGGCAGACTGAAGGCACTCCGTGCGAGGACTATCTCACCTTCCTGGGCTCGGACTTCCGGGAGCAGGGGGTGCGTGCGGCCGAGGCCATGGTCGAGGCCATCGACGGGGAGGGGCGCATCGCCGAGATCCAGGGTGCGCCGGGAAGCGACGTCGCGACGCTGCGCACCGAAGGGTTCGAGTCGGTCATCTCCGAGAACCCGGACATGCAGATCGTCGCCCAGCAGCCGGGCAACTGGTCCACCAGCGAGGCGCAGCAGGTGATGAGCCAGCTCCTGATCTCCAATCCCGACATCAACGGTGTGTACACCCACAGCGACACCATGGCCCTCGGCGCGCTGACCGCGATCCAGAACTCCGGCAAGACCGCGGGAGAAGACATCCAGGTGGTCTCCATCGACGGCACGCGGGACGCCGTGTCCCGGGTGGCCGAGGGAGAGATCGAGGCCGTGGTGGAAACCAACCCGCGGTTCGGGCCGGCGGCGATCCAGATGCTCGAGGACTGGTTCGCCGGTGAGGAGGTGCCGCAGGAAGTGATCATGAAGGACTCCCTCTACACCGAGGACAACGCTCAGGAGGCCCTGGACTCCGGAAAGGCCTACTGACCCGGGCCTCGCCCGGCCGAGCCGAACGAGAAGAGACATCGATGTCCAATCACGAGAAACCAGTAGTTCTGGAAGCCCGGAACATCCACAAGTCCTTCAACGGGGTGCACGCCCTCGAGGCTGCCTCCCTGACGCTGCGGGCCGGGGAGGTGCACGGCCTCAACGGGGAGAACGGCGCCGGCAAGTCCACCCTGATCAAGATCATCACCGGGTTCCACCAACCGGACGAGGGGGAGCTGCTCCTGGACGGTGAGCCGGTGTCGTTCGGCAAGCCGTTGGAGTCCCAGCACGCCGGTGTGAATACCGTGTACCAGGAGATCAACCTGATCCCCGAGCGGACCGTGGCCGAGAACATCCTGCTCGGCCGGGAACCACGCCGCGCGGGGCTGCTGGACAAGAAGGCCGCCGTCGAACAGACCCAGAAGATCATGGACCGCTTCGAGTTGAGCATCGATCCGCGCAGCAAGCTCTCCTCCCTGGGCCTGGGCCTGCAGCAGATGGTGGCCATCGTGCGGGCCGTGGCCTTCGAGGCCAAGGTCGTGATCCTCGACGAGCCGACGTCCGCGCTGAACGGCAACGAGATCGAGGTGCTCTTCCGCGTCATCCGCAGGCTCCGTGACGAGGGTGTCGCCCTGCTGTTCGTCAGTCACCGGATGTCCGAGCTCTACGAGCTGTGCGACCGTTTCACGGTCCTGCGGGACGGTCAGTTCGTCCTGGAGAGCACCCCGGCCGAACTCCCCCGCGCCGAGCTGGTCAATGCGATGCTCGGCGGTGTCGAACTGACGGAAGGCGTCGACGACCCCGACCGCGAACGGGAGCGGATCGACCGGTTGGCTCACGCCGAGATCGGGCTGTCGGTGCGCGGTCTGAACTGGACCAGCCGTGTCCGGGATGTCTCCTTCGACGTGCGCAAGGGCGAGATCGTGGGCCTGCTCGGACTGCTGGGGTCGGGCCGCACCGAGACCTGCAAATCGATCTACGGTGCGGTGAAGGCCGACAGCGGTGAGATCGTCGTCGACGGCACGCCACTGACCCGGCCCACGCCCGCCAAGGCGCTGGCCGCAGGGGTGGCCTACCTGTCCGAGGACCGGCGCAACGAAGGCATCTTCCCCGGGCTGAGCGTGAAGGAGAACATGACGGCAGCCGTGCTCCGGAAGATCTCCAGGTTCGGTCTCGTGCCCCGGTCCGCGCAGGACGACCTCGTGGACCAGTACTCGGACGAGCTCCGGGTCAAGGCAGCCGATGCCGAGCAGCCCGTCAGCGAGCTCTCCGGTGGCAACCAGCAGAAGGTGCTGCTCGCCCGCTGGCTGGCCATCGACCCCAAGGTCGTCCTGCTGGACGATCCCACCCGCGGCATCGACGTGGGTGCGAAGGCGGAGGTCCACCGGGTGGTCCGGGCCCTGGCCGACCGCGGCATCGCCGTGGTGATGACCTCGAGCGAGACCGAGGAGCTGCTGTCACTGTGCGACCGGCTGATCGTCCTCAACGAAGGCCGGGCCACCGGCGAGATGGATCCGCACGACATCGAGTACGAGGACATCCTGTCCCTGCTGGCCGGCCAGGGGGCCCAGACCGGGGCCGGGACACCACCTGCTGGAGGAACCGCATGACCACGCAGACACAGGAGCAGACGGCTCCAGGACAGACACAGAAATCACCGAGGCACGGCACCGCACTGGACTGGGCAGGCAAGTACTCCGTCTACCTCGCCCTGGTGGCGCTGGTCCTCGTCAACCTGGTCGCGACCAACGGTTTCGCCAGCGTCCTGACGCTGGAGAACATCCTCTTCGGCGCGGCACCCATCATCCTCATCGCCGTGGGCCAGACCCTCGCGATCGGCACCGGGGGCATCGACCTGTCCGTCGGCTCAGTGATGGCCTTCTCCTCCGCCGTGATCGCGCTCTACCTCGGCTACGGAGAGATCGCCGCGCTGATCATCGCCGTCCTCGCGGCAGCATTGATCGGCACCTTCAACGGGTCCTTGATCGCGTTCCTGAAGATCAATCCGCTGATCACCGGGCTCGGCCTGCTGGTGGCGGTCCGCGGTCTCGCCCAGGCGGTCTCCGGCGGTTCGCGCAACAGCATCCCATCAGGAGGCCTCTTCACCTGGCTGGGCACCGCCGCGTGGTTCGGGATCCCCGCCGTGGCCGTCATCGCCTTCGCGGTGGCCGGGATCGTCGCCCTGCTGGTCCGCCGCACAACGTTCGGCCGCTATGCCCTGTTCGCCGGATCCAACCGGGAGGCCGCCTTCCTGACGGGAACTCCTCGCAACACCATGCTCGTGAGCATCTACACGCTCAGCGCGATGCTCGCCGGGATCGCCGGCGTCATGGTCTCGGCGCGCATCGGCGCGTCCGATCCCAGCTTCATCGGCATCAACCTGGAACTGACGGCCATCGCGGCGGTCGTGATCGGCGGCACCCCGCTCGTCGGAGGGCGAATCACCGTCCTCGGGACCGTGGCCGCCGCGCTGTTCCTGCAACTGATCGACACGACGTTCGTGATGAACGACATCAACTTCGCCTACGCACAGATCCTCAAGGCGGCACTCATCGTGGCCGCCCTGTATCTGCAGCGCTCGTGGAAGGACACCCGATGACCACCACGGTCTCACCCCAACCGCCTGCTGACACCACTGGACGGCGTCGGCGAGTGCTGGAACTCGTCCAGTCCTACGGCGTGATCGGCGCGCTCCTCCTGCTCGGGCTCGTCGCCACGGCCTTCTCGCCCAGCTTCGCCAACCCGGGCAACCTCACCGCGATCGTCACTGCGGCCTGTTTCATCGGCCTGATCACCATCGGCCAGAGCTTCGTGCTCATCTCCGGGGGGATCGACCTCTCCGTCGGCTCGATGGTCGGGCTCGGAACGGTCGTCGCGGCCCTCGCCGCCCCGTACGGGTGGGCCCTCGCACTGATCGCTCCCATCCTGACGGGTGCGGTCATGGGTCTGATCAACGGGCTGCTCATCGGCAAGGCCCGCATGGCACCGTTCATCGTCACGCTCTCGGCGCTGCTGGCGGTGAAGGGCATCGCCCTCGTGCTCGCGGGTTCCAGCATCGTCATCCCCGGCGGGACCTTCACCGCGATCAGCAACGGCTCCCTGCTCGGCGTCTCTAACCTCATCTGGATCCTCCTCGCCGCCTTCGCCTTGGCCGCCCTGGTGCTCAATCGCACCACCTTCGGCTCGAGGGTCTTCGCGCTGGGCGGGAACGAGGACGCGGCCAAGATGCTGGGTGTGGACGTGGGCAACATCAAGGTCGCCGTCTACACGATCAGCGGCGCACTGGCCGGCCTGTCCGGGGCGCTGCTCGCGTCCCGGCTCTCCTCCGGCGTCGCCACACTCGGCACAGGCTACGAACTCCGTTCCATCGCCGCCGCCGTGATCGGGGGAGTCCTGCTGACGGGCGGTGTGGGCAGCATGCTCGGCGCCCTCTGCGGGGCCCTGCTCATCGCCACCATCGGCAACGTCATCAACCAGATCGGCTCTCTCAACGCCTACTACCAGGACCTCGTCACCGGCCTCTTCCTGGTGTTGGCCGTGGTGATCCAAGGCGTCCTGACCAACCGGCGCAGGCAATGACCGCGTCCGCGCACCAGAACCACAACGACACACCACTCACCAGCACGAAGGAGAACAGCATGGGAACGCTCGAGAACAAGGTCGCCCTCATCACCGGCGCAGCCTCCGGCATGGGCAAGGCGATGGCACACGGCTACGCGGCCGAAGGCGCTCACGTCGTCATCGCGGACCTCAACCTCGACGGCGCCGAGGCCGTGGCCCAGGAGATCCGCAGCGCCGGAGGTGCGGCCTCGGCCAAGGCCTTCAACGTGACCGACACCGAGGGATCCAAGACCCTCGTGGACGAGATCGTCGCCGAGCAGGGAAGCCTGGACATCCTCGTCAACAACGCCGGCATCGGCCTGATCAAGACCGTGTGGGAGACGACGCCCGCGGAGTGGGACAGGATCTTCGACGTCAACGTCAAGGGCCTGTTCTTCCTCTCCCAGGCGGCCAGCGAGCCCATGCGCCGCCAGGGCAGCGGAAAGATCATCAACATGGCCTCCGTGGCCGGTCGCCGCGGTGAGGCCCTGGTGTCGGCCTACTGTGCGTCCAAGGCCACGGTCGTCTCCATCACCCAGTCCGTGGCCCTGGCCCTGGCCCCCTACGGCGTCAACGTCAACGCCATGGCGCCCGGCGTGGTCGACACCCCCTACTGGAAGGAGGTCGACAAGCAGTTCGGTGAGATCACCGGCAAGGCCGAGGGCGAGACCTTCAAGAGCGTCGCCGACACCATCCCGCTCGGCCGTACCTCCGTGCCGGCCGACGTCGTGCCGCTGGCGGTCTTCCTCGCCGGACCAGGCTCCGACTACATCACCGGCCAGACGTACAACGTCGAGGGCGGCACCTACTTCAACTGACGGTCCCCGGCCGTCATGAGCACCGCTCCCTCCCGGCCCCGTGCCGGGCGGGAGCCCAGCCACGGACACAGATGGAGGACATCTTGACCACCACGACAACCACTTCGATCCTGGGCAGCGGCACGCTCCTGGGCCCCGAGCCCAGGATGCTGGTCGGAGGCGAGTGGATCTCCACCTCCGCCACCCGCCCCGTCGACAACCCGGCCACCGGAGACGTCTTCACCGGCGTGCCCGAGGCCGAGGAGGAGCACGTCGACCAGGCCCTGCGGCGCGCCCGGGCCGCGCAGCGGACGTGGGCCCGCCTCCCCCTGGCGCAGCGCGCCGACGTCCTCGCCGAGATCGTCCGGCAG
Source organism: Kocuria sp. SM24M-10 (assembly GCF_001027955.1). Classification (NCBI taxonomy): domain Bacteria; kingdom Bacillati; phylum Actinomycetota; class Actinomycetes; order Micrococcales; family Micrococcaceae; genus Kocuria; species Kocuria sp. SM24M-10. Next base: position 102,837 of record NZ_LDNX01000162.1, read on the forward strand.
GTCGACCTGCACGCCGAGGAACTGGCCCGGATCGTCGTCGCCGAGCAGGGCAAGACCATCACGGAGGCGCGGGGGGAGATCCAGGGCGTCAAGAGCTTCTTCGACTTCGCCCTCAGCCAGAAGTACCGCAACGTGGGCGAGCTCGTGGCGCCGTCCCGGCCCGGGGCCCAGCTGACGATCCGGGAGGAGCCGGTCGGCGTCGTGGTCGCCATCATCCCCTGGAACTTCCCCGCGGCGATCTTCGCGCGGAAGGTCGCTCCGGCGCTCATGGCCGGCAACGCCATCGTCCTCAAGCCCAGCGAGGTGACGCCGCTCTCGGCGCTGGCCATGGCGAGGGTGTGCCAGCTGGCAGAGGTGCCGGACGGTCTCCTCAGTGTCATCACCGGCCCTGGCCGCAGCATCGGCAAGGCTCTTGTGGAGCACCCGGTCACCGACATGGTCACGGTGACCGGGTCCACCCGGGCGGGCCGCGAGATCCTCGCCCAGGCGGCCGAGAAGATCATCCCGGTCTCCCTGGAGCTCGGCGGCAAGGCCCCCGTCATCGTGTTCGACGACGCCGATCTGGAGCTGGCCGTGCAGGACGCCTTCGAAGCACGGTTCTGGAACTGCGGGCAGGTCTGCACCTGCAACGAGCGCACCTACGTCCAGCGGGGCGTGTACGACGAGTTCGTCCGGCGCTTCGTCGACAAGGTGCGAGGCCTCAAGGTCGGCGACCCCACCGACGAGTCGTCCCAGATGGGCCCCAAAGTCTCCGCGGCGGAGTGGGCGAAGGTCAAGGAATTCGTGGACAACGCCGTCGCCGCGGGCGCGAAGGTCGAGATCGGGGGCGGCCGGCCCGAGGGGGTCGACGAGGGCGGACACTGGTTCGCGCCCACCGTGCTGACCGGTGTCACCAACGACATGGAGATCGTGCAGCACGAGGTCTTCGGCCCCGTGCTGCCGATCATCCCGTTCGACACCTACGAGGAGGTCATCGAGTGGGCGAACTCCACGGTCTACGGGCTCACCTCGCACGTGTACACCGAGAACATGCGGGTCGCGATGACCGCCACCGACGATCTCGAGTTCGGCGAGGTCTACATCAACCGGATCGGTCCCGAGGAGGTCGGCGGCTTCCACACCGGCTGGAAGCTCTCCGGCATGGGCGGTGACGACGGCCAGCACGGGTTCGAGCGCTACACCCACCGCAAGACCGTCTACGTCGACTACGGTCCGCAGCGGTAGGCCCGCCGCCGGCCGGCCATCGGGCGGAGCGCCGGGTCCCTCGCACGGGGACCCGGCGCTCCCGTCCCGACGTGCCCGGACGCCGGACGGTCGGCGTCGTGGTTCACTCGAACGATGGGCCAGGCACCGGACCGCGTCCGGATGCCCGTCGTCCGCCGCACACACCGACCTACAGGGGGAGCAGCCGTGGAACCCGCCACGCCCGTCCGGACGCGTGTCCGTCTCGTCGACGTCGCCGAGCTGGCCGGAGTGACGAAATCGGTGGCCTCGCGCGTGCTCAACGGGGACACGACCATCAACGTGCGACCCAGCACGAAGCAGCGGATCCTCGATGCCGCGCGGACTCTGAACTACGCGCCGCACGCCGGGGCGAAGGCACTGGCAGGCGCCCGGACCAAGGCTCTGGCGCTGCTGATCCCGGATCTGATGAACGCGGTCTACGCCCGGATCGCGCGCGGGGCCTATCAGCGAGCTCGCGAGCACGGGTACGTCGTACTCCTCGCGGAGGACACGGTGGACTCCAACGCCCAGTCCGACTACACCGATCTGGTCGGGGCAGGGCGCGTGGAGGGACTGCTCATCGCCTCCGCCCGGCAGGGACATCCCCTCCTGGACTCCGGACAGCTCAACACCATTCCCCATGTCTTCGTCAACCGCTCGGTGCCGGGCTCGGGACGGAGCCTGACGGTGGACCTCCAGGGCGCGAGCCAGATCGCGTTCGACTACCTGAGGGGCCTCGGCCACGAGCGCATGGCTCACATCTCCGGGCCCGGCGTCCTGATGCCCGCGCAGGAGCGCGAGAAGGGCTTCGTGGCGGCCGCCTCCGCGGCGGGCTACCCCGCACCGTTCGTGGTGCGGGAGATCTTCGACGAAGCAGGCGGCTTCCGCGCCGCCCAGCAGATCATCGGGGCGCGGCCCGACGTCACGGCCGTCTACGCCGGGACCTTCTCGCAGTCGGTCGGCGCCCTGAAGGCGCTCCGGCGTTCGGGCGTCGACGTCCCCGGCGACGTGTCCGTGCTCTCCTACGACGACCTGCCTCTGGCGGAGTACTTGGATCCGTCGCTGACCACCATGTCGCTCCCCCTGCTGGAGCTGGGACAGCTGGCCGTCGACGCCCTGGTGGCCCAGCTGCAGGGAACCCCGCCGCGCGACATCGTCCTGCCGGAGAGGCCGATCATCCTGGAGCGCGAATCGACGGCGAAGGCTCCCGGCACCGCGTGACGGCGGTGCCCCCGGACGGAGCCGCAGCCCGGCGTCCCGGTCCAGGACCTCCTCGCCACGGCCTCACCGCTCCCGCAGCAGCGCCTCCACCGTCCGGGCGAGGTCCAGCAGCACGGCGTCCGCGCCCGGACCGGCCGCCAGCTCGAGACCCACGGGCAGCCCCGCCGCGGTGCGCCCGGCGGGGAGGGTGATCCCCGGCGTGCCGATGGTGTCCGCGAGGTCGGAGTGGCGCGTGAAGGTCTCGAGCGTGGGCACACGGCGGCCGTTGAGCTCCACGGTCCCGTCGTCGCCGAGCGGGCGGGCCGTCACCGGGCAGGTCGGCTGCACCAGGGCCGTGACGCCCCGGGCCTCCAGCGCCCCGGTGTAGAGCCGCAGGGCCAGCCGGCGGGCCTGCTGGGCGGCCCGGTACTCGTCGTCGGCGGCGCGGAACACCTCGGCCAGCTCCCAGATCCGCCGGACGTCCGGGCTGCCGATCCCGCGCCGCACCTGCTCCAGGGAGGGCCCGCCGCCCCGGTCCGCCAGGTACGCCTGCAGGTCCGGCAGGAACTCGTGCAGGACGATCGCCATCCCGGCGGCAGCCGCATGATCCCGGGCCGGGGCGACGTCCACCTCGACGAGTTCCGCGCCGGCGGCCTCGAGCGCTCGCAGGGCCGCGCCGAACACCGTGTCCACCCCGGGCTCCAGGTCCCGGAGGAACAGCCCGGGGACGCCCAGCCGGAGTCCGTGCAGCGGGCCGGGACCCTCGTCCTCGACCTCCAGGTGCCGGGCGCGGGGCGGGCCGCTCGGGCGCTCCCCGGCCAGCAGCGCGTCCAGCAGGACCACGTCGTCCACGGTGCGGGCCACGGTGCCGATCGTGGCCCGGGAGTGGGCGATCGACAGGACCCCCGACGACGGATAGCGGCCCAGCGTGGGCCGGAACCCCACGATCCCGCAGAGGGCGGCGGGGATGCGGGAGGAACCGCCCGTGTCCGCGGCGACCGCCGCCGGGACCAGGCCGACCGCCACGGCCACCGCCGAGCCCCCGCTGCCGCCGCCGGCGGCCAGCGCGGGGTCCAGCGGGTGGTGCACCGGGCCCAGGGAGCCGTGGGTCGAGGTGATGCCGAAGGACAGCTCGTGCGGGTTGGTCTTCAGGAACAGGATGGCGCCGGCCGCCCGCAGACGCCGGACCGCGGGGGCGTCCCGGCCCACCACATGGTCCTCCAGCGCCCGCGTGCCACCCGTGGTGGGGAACCCGGCCACGTCCACGACGTCCTTGACGCCCAGGGGGATCCCCGTCAGCGGCCCCCACGTCTCCCGGCGGTCCAGGGCGTGGGCGAAGGCGCGCGCCAGCTCCGGGTCCACGCTGATCACCGCCCCGAGCCGCTGGGCCGGCGGCAGACGCTCCAGCAGGGCGTCGAGGTGCTCCACATGGCTGATCCGGCCCGCGGCCAGCTCTTCCCGCGTGGTCCGGATGTCCCACGAACAGGGACCGCTGAGGTCTGTGGTGAGCGCCATGGTCCATGGTGTCCACGGACACCACCGGGCGGCAAGCGGTGTCCGCGGTCGGTGCGAGAATGGTGGGGCCGCCCGCAGACGAGGCGGCGTCGTCGTTCGTCCGTCCGTGCCCCCGCGCGGGCGCAGGGAGAGGTGGGCACGTGTCGGAGCAGTCGTCCGGAGGCGATCGGGAGTTCGGACGGACCCCGCCGCAGGACAACGTCGCGGAGCAGTCGGTGCTCGGCGGCATGATGCTGTCCAAGGACGCCATCGCGGACGTCGTGGAGGTGCTGCGCGGCGTCGACTTCTACAAGCCGGCTCACGAGTCCATCTACGAGGCCGTCATCTCCCTGTACGGGCGCGGCGAGCCCGCCGACGCCATCACGGTGGCCGACGAGCTGACCAAGCGCGGCGAGATCGAGCGCGTGGGCGGGCCCGCGTACCTGCACACCCTCATCTCCTCGGTCCCGACCGCCGCCAACGCCGGGTTCTACGCCGAGATCGTGCGCGAGCGCGGGGTGCTGCGCCGCCTCGTGGAGGCCGGCACCAAGATCGTGCAGCTGGGCTACAGCTCCGACGGCGAGGTCGACGACATCGTCAACGCCGCCCAGGCCGAGATCTACCAGGTGGCCGAGCGCCGCTCCTCCGAGGACTACACGGTGCTCAAGGAGGTCATCGAGTCCACCGTCGACGAGATCGAGGCCGCCGGCTCCCGCGGCGAGGGCATGCGCGGCGTGCCCACCGGCTTCATCGAGCTCGACGAGCTGACCCAGGGCTTCCAGGGCGGGCAGATGATCGTCATCGCGGCCCGCCCGGCCATGGGCAAATCCACCCTGGCCCTCGACGTCGCGCGGTCCGCGGCGATCAAGCACAACCAGACCACGGTGATCTTCTCCCTGGAGATGAGCCGCAACGAGATCGCCATGCGCCTGCTCTCCGCCGAGGCGACGCTGAACATGCAGGACCTGCGCAAGGGGCGCCTGCAGGACGAGCAGTGGGCGAAGATCGCCACCACGATGGGCAAGATGGACTCCGCACCGCTGTTCATCGACGACTCCCCGAACATGTCGCTGATGGAGATCCGGGCGAAGTGCCGCCGGCTCAAGCAGAAGCACGACCTCAAGCTCGTGGTGCTGGACTACCTCCAGCTGATGAGCTCGGGCAAGAAGGTCGAGTCCCGTCAGCAGGAGGTCTCGGAGTTCTCCCGTGCCCTGAAGCTGCTGGCCAAGGAGCTGGAGGTCCCGGTCATCGCGCTGTCCCAGCTGAACCGTGGCTCCGAGCAGCGCCAGGACAAGAAGCCGATGGTCTCGGACCTCCGCGAGTCGGGCTCGATCGAGCAGGACGCCGACATGGTGATCCTGCTGCACCGCGACGACGTCTACGACAAGGAGTCACCGCGCGCCGGTGAGGCGGACGTGATCGTGGCGAAGCACCGCAACGGTCCCACCAAGACGATCGTGGTGGCGTTCCAGGGCCACTACTCCCGGTTCGCCAACATGGCCCACGAGGGGCTGTAGACCGTCCCCGGCGTCGCATCGGCGCTGGGGGAGAACCTGTGAGTCTTCGACCGTTCGCGGGCTTATCAGCGTGCAGGCCCGTCTGTAGGATGATTGCAACTGCAAAGCACATGCTTTTGCCGCGATTCCTAGGAGCCCCTCATGAACCGCAACTTCTCCGCCGGTGCCGCCATCACGCTCGTTCTGGGACTGATCCTGGTCTTCGCCACCAGCGGCAACACGATCAGCCTCGGCTCGTTCGCCATCAGCCTGGTCACGGTGGGGTGGATCCTCACCGTGGTCGGCGCGGTGCTGCTGGTGATCTCCCTCATCCCACGGCGCACCAGCACCCAGACCCGACACGTCGACCCTGCCGGCCGGGAGTCCGTCACCGAGCGCGACTCGCACCTCTGAGCCCGGCCGGGCGAATCCTGCGCTCCTGAGGCGTAATCGCCACGGTCATGGCACAGGCCGGGACCACGGAAAAGGGGAGCGCACCCGGGGCCTTCCTGGCCGGCGTGACGCACACGCCGCAAGAATCGGGTAATGTCTTCCCGTGGCTCCTGCTGGAGCCACGAATGCGGCAGTAGCTCAGCTGGTAGAGCGCCACCTTGCCATGGTGGAGGTCGCGGGTTCGACTCCCGTCTGCCGCTCTTCCCGTACCCTCTCGCAGGGTGAGACGGAGGACCTTTCCGTCATCGACGGATCCAGGTGTCGAACGAATTCACCGGCCGCAGATGTCCTCGCCACAGAGATGGCGCGTGATCACGCGGATGCGCACCGCTCGATCACCACGACTCGATCCCTCGTCCGCAGCACGTCCGCTGCAGCCCCGCCCGCAGCGATGACTCGCCTGTCCCGGGCAGCGGCCGGCTCAACAGCCGACGACGTCGCCGAGCGGCCCAGCAGGCACCACAGATCCCATGGCCCACGGATGCGGCCGGGACCGACCCGCATTGCTCCGCAGGGGCGCTCGCGCTGGCGCAGGGCGCCGGATCGATCGGGCGCCACATCCTTGGTGATTCACGGTGCAGCACGACGATGCCGCCAGTGCCCCCACCGTCCGACCTGCGGCTGCCGGGGAGGGGGCTGTCCGGTCCGTCAGCACAGACCCTCGGCAGCAGAAAGTCCGTCGCAGCAAAGTTGCCCGATGCCGTTCCGGGTCTGCGGGCACACCCCGTTCGTGCGGTGTCGGTGGGTGTTTTGACGGGGTGTGGGGGTGGGTGTAGTGTCGTCCGGGTTGCTGCGGGTGGGCGAGGTTCTCGCCCCGTGGTGGCGGTAGGTTTCCGGTGGTTGGTTCTTCTCCGGAGTCGTTCTGGTGCTGTCGTGTCCCGCTGGGCGGGGTGCGGGAGTTGCGTGGGGCGGGTCGGGGAGGTAAATTAGCTGAGTCGCTGCGGCCGGGACGGGTTGTCCGGGGCCGGGAGGCGGCGAAGATTCCACTCACGAGTTTCGGGGCCTTTCGGGTCCTGGTTCTTGGTCTGTTGTTTGAGAACTCAATAGTGTGCCATGTTTGTTGATACCGATTGTTTTATCGGTTGATGGTTGTCGTGCGCCTCGCCTCCGTGGGGTGGCGGCAGCTTTTCGGCCGGGTTCGAAATGTTTTTCGTTGTTTTTTGACGGAGAGTTTGATCCTGGCTCAGGACGAACGCTGGCGGCGTGCTTAACACATGCAAGTCGAACGATGATCTCCCGCTTGCGGGGGTGATTAGTGGCGAACGGGTGAGTAATACGTGAGTAACCTGCCCTTGACTCTGGGATAAGCCTGGGAAACCGGGTCTAATACTGGATACTACTCCTCATCGCATGGTGGGGGGTGGAAAGGGTTCTACTGGTTTTGGATGGGCTCACGGCCTATCAGCTTGTTGGTGGGGTAATGGCTCACCAAGGCGACGACGGGTAGCCGGCCTGAGAGGGTGACCGGCCACACTGGGACTGAGACACGGCCCAGACTCCTACGGGAGGCAGCAGTGGGGAATATTGCGCAATGGGGGGAACCCTGACGCAGCCATGCCGCGTGAATGAAGAAGGCCTTCGGGTTGTAAAGTTCTTTCGGTATTGAGGAAGGTTGATGTGTTAATAGCACATCAAATTGACGTTAAATACAGAAGAAGCACCGGCTAACTCCGTGCCAGCAGCCGCGGTAATACGGAGGGTGCGAGCGTTAATCGGAATAACTGGGCGTAAAGGGCACGCAGGCGGTTATTTAAGTGAGGTGTGAAAGCCCCGGGCTTAACCTGGGAATTGCATTTCAGACTGGGTAACTAGAGTACTTTAGGGAGGGGTAGAATTCCACGTGTAGCGGTGAAATGCGTAGAGATGTGGAGGAATACCGAAGGCGAAGGCAGCCCCTTGGGAATGTACTGACGCTCATGTGCGAAAGCGTGGGGAGCAAACAGGATTAGATACCCTGGTAGTCCACGCTGTAAACGCTGTCGATTTGGGGATTGGGCTTAGAGCTTGGTGCCCGTAGCTAACGTGATAAATCGACCGCCTGGGGAGTAG